>JAABTO010000180.1 GCA_011389835.1 Desulfotignum sp.
TGACCGCCAGCCGGTCGTCACCCGTGACCGAAGCCCGGTGGACCTGACCGATGGAGGCGCAGGCAAACGGCTGTTCATCCATGAACTGGAACACCTCATGCAGGGGTTTTCCAAATTCAGCCGCAACAGTGTCCCTGACCTGATCAAACCCGAAGGCCGGAATCTCATCCTGGAGTTTGGCCAGTTCGGCGATCAGGTCTATGGGAATCAGGTCCGGCCGGGAAGACAGCACCTGACCCATTTTGACAAACGTCGGACCCAGTTCCTCCAGCGCCATACGGATCCGCTGATTCCGGGACAGTTTTTCCACCCGTTCGTGGGGCCGGTAAAACGGAATCAGTTTCAGGCCCGATTCAATGTAACGGTCAATATTCAGGGCACCCAGGATGTTGTCGAACCCATACCTGAGGATGATGCCGATGATCTGCTGATACCGGATCAGGTTCCGGTAGCGCTTTCCCACCGTGCCTATTTTTTTGATACTGAGCATGAACCGTCTGGATCACTCTCTGGTTTCGATTTTTTTCACCAGATCATCGATTCTTGTATTCAGCGCCTCGATATCCGACCGGGTGGGCAGTTCCAGGCGTTTGAGAATCTTTTCCACGGTCTGTTCCATGCGCTGGTCCAGTTTCACCCGGGCATCTTCGTACCGGTGCTGACATTCTTCCAGAAAATCTCTGGCTTCTGTCTGACTCATCTGGGTGGATTTGGCCAGCTCTTCCGCCAGTTCCTTGATTTCGGCCCTGGAGCGCAGGGCCATGCCCACACCGGTGAGCAGACTTTTTTTGACATATTCAAACATGATATCCTCCTGTTACTTGGATCCAAAAAACGGATCCTGGATATGTTCCACGCAAGAATCCCCGTCCAGGATCGCATCCATCTTACCATATGTGGCCGGCAAAAGTGTATGAATAAAAAACCGGGCAGTTTCCATCTGGCCGGCATAAAATGCGGCATCCTTGTTTTTCGCCGCTTTTTCCGCCACCGCTTTTCTGTCCAGGGTGCCGGCTTTTTTGGCGAGTTTGGGTGCGGCGATTCCGGCCCGCCACAACAGCATCCAGGCAAATGTGACATCCCCGGTCACTTCCAGAAACGGGTGGGCAAAGGCATAGGCGTTCAATACCCGTTCCGACCGGGACCGCGCCCCGATGTCCTTTGCCAGTGCCGCCAGGCGGGACACGGCATGGGAGACTTTTGTGCACAGATCCTGGACACCTTCTGTGTCTTTAAACTGGTCAATGGTCTGTTTCATGCGGTCGATAAAGTATTCAAACGCCTTTCCCTTGTTCATGGACAGTTTTCTGCCCAGAAGGTCCATGGCCTGGATCCCGTTGGTGCCTTCATAGATCATGAAGATCCGGGAATCCCGCATAAGCTGTTCTACCGGATATTCACTGACATAGCCGTATCCCCCGTATATCTGGATCCCGTGGGAGCAGACCTCCAGGGCTTTGTCCGTGACATACCCTTTGACAATGGGGGTGAGCACCTCCACCAGGGCCGCGGTATCGGCTTTGAGCGTGTCATCGTCCGTGGTGTGGACCAGGTCATTGCACCAGGCATAATAGTAGTGCAGCGACCGCATGCCCTCGGTATAGGCCTTCATGTTGAGCAGCTGCCGTTTGACATCCGGATGCTGGATGATGGGCACATTTTTGGCATCCGGGTCTTTGCCCGCGGTCAGGTGCCGGCCCTGGATCCTTGTTCTGGCATAGTCCAGGGCATACATGTAAGAGGCCGATGCCACGGCAAATCCCTGGAGACCCACAAAGGCCCGGGCCTCGTTCATCATCTGGAACATGGCGGGCATGCCTTTGTTTTCTTCTCCCAGCAATGTGCCGATGCACGGCCCTTTGTCCCCTAAGGACAAGGATGCCGTGGCATTGCCGTGAATACCCATTTTCTTTTCCAGGCCGGTACAGACCACATTATTGAATTCGCCCAATGAACCGTCGTCGTTCACCAGATATTTGGGAACCAGAAACAGGGAGATGCCTTTTGTGCCCGCCGGTGCCCCCGGAATACGGGCCAGCACCGGGTGGATGATGTTGTCACACAGGTCATGCTCCCCGGCGGAGATGAAAATCTTGGCCCCGTTGAGGGAATAGGTGCCGTCCGGATTTTTTTCCGCCGTGGTGGTCAAAGCCCCCACGTCAGATCCGGCTTCGGGTTCGGTAAGCAGCATGGTGCCGCCCCAAACGCCTGCAAACATTTTTTTCTGGTACAGCCGTTTCTGGGTCTCATCTCCGAACGCCTCCACCAGTTTGGCGGCCCCGTGGGTCATGCCGTAATAGAGCATGAAGGCGGAATTGGCACCCACCATATATTCCAGGGCCGCGGTGCCCACGGTTCTGGGCATGCCCTGGCCCCCCACTTCCGGAGCATCGCACATGGCCAGCCATTCCCCTTCACAGAAAAGCCGCCAGGCCCGTTTAAAGGATTCAGGCACAGTCACCTTGCCGTTTTCCAGGGTGCAGCCCTGTTCATCCCCTTCTTTGAAAGTGGGCAATATCTCTTTGATGGCCAGGTTTCTGGCTTCGGAAACAATCAGGTCCACCGTTTTCTTATTGAATTCAGTAAAGATTTCATGATCCACCTGTCCGATCTGTTCATGGAGGACAAAATCAACATCTCTGCGGTCAGCGATCAGTTGTGCCATAGGATTCAGCTCCCTTTTTTAAGGATTTTTTTCCATTAACTCAAAATGGTCTGTCAGCTCCTTTCATTAGGCAAAAACACAGGGGTTGTCAACGGTTGCCGGGAAAAAAAAGATTGATTTATTGATGGATTCATACGATGGTATGGATCATGTTGAGAATTGCCATGGACAGGGTGACCCACGGAAATGTCGCAGGAGAACCATGATTGTTAGATGCTGGGGTTCCAGGGGATCCATAGCAGTGTCGGGCCCGCAGTATGTGACCTATGGCGGGGACACCACCTGCCTTCAGATCACTGCCGGATCCGGAGAAACCGTGATTGTCGATGCCGGAACCGGCATTCGGCGGCTGGGCAATTTTCTTCTAGAAAAAAAAATCACCCGGTATTATCTGCTGGTCACCCATGGCCACTGGGATCATGTCCTGGGATTTCCGTTTTTCAGGCCGCTGCTTCACAGCAACAATCAGCTGATTATCCAGAACAGAGCATTGGGTAACATGACCTCGAAAGATATGTTTGAGCAGGTGATGTCCCCCCCTTTTTTTCCGGTCCGGCTTGCGGAACTCAAAGCGGACATACAGTTTGATTCAGGACTCAACGATTGTTTCAACATCGGTTCCCTGCAGATCGACTCCATTCTCACCAGCCATTCTGAAGGCAGTCTTGGATACCGGTTCCAGGAAAACGGCCGTACCTTTGTGTTTCTCACAGATAACGAGCTGGGGTTTGATCACACCCAGAGCCTTGGAAAGGATGCCTATCAACAGTTTGCCCGCCATGCGGATCTACTTTTTCATGATGCGGAATATACCGAAGATGAATATCGTCACCGCAGAGGCTGGGGGCACTCTGCCATGCCCCATGTGCTGGATCTGGCATTGAAAGCCGGCGTCGGTCAGCTGGGACTCATCCACCTGAATCAGGACCGCACGGATCAGGAAATGGATGCCCTTGTAAAAGACGGCAACCGGTTTTTTTCATACAAAAACAGCAATATCCAGTGCTTTGGCGTGACCTGCGATTTTGAAATTGTTCTCTGATACGCCATACGCCAATCAGGAAAAAAAACGCCCGCAAAAAAAATGGCTGGCAGCAATCCAGGCCTGTTGTCATCCCCGGGTGATCACCATGCTTTTTTTCGGTTTTTCCGCAGGATTGCCTATTTTACTGATTTTTTCCTCTCTGTCCCTGTGGCTCAGGGAAGCCGGCGTCGAGCGGTCAGCAGTGACATTTTTCTCCTGGGCCGCCCTGGGGTATTCTTTCAAGTTTGTCTGGGCCCCTCTGGTGGACCAGATGCCCATCCCCTGGCTGACCCGGAAACTGGGCCGCCGCAGAAGCTGGATTCTGGCCGCCCAGACGGGGATCGCCGGAGCGATCGTGTGGATGGCATTTACAGATCCGGCTTCCGGACATCATCCGTTGACCGTCATGGCCCTGGCTGCGGTGATGCTCGGATTTTCCTCTGCCACCCAGGATATCGTCATCGATGCCTATCGGATCGAATCCGCGCCTGTGGCGCTACAGGCCATGATGGCCTCGGCCTATATCGGGGGATACCGGGTGGGCATGCTTGTGGCCGGGGCCGGGGCCCTGATTCTGGCGGAAGGGTTCGGCTCCACCAAAGGCGGGTACCGGTTTGAAGCCTGGCAGGCAACCTATCTGATCATGGCAGGGATGATGGCGGTGGGAATGATTACGGCTTTGGTGATCGATGAACCCGCCTCGGATTACAACCCGGCCGATGCCTATGACTCAAAAACCCATCTGGCCGGTCTGGCCCTGTTCGGCCTGGCTGCCGCCGCGTTTGTGCTGGTGTTCTACGGCTCGGGAATTTTTCTTCAGGAGATCAGAATCCAGCTGGGACAGTGGTTGAAAAATCCGGCCCTGGCCGGGTTTCTGGTGGAATGCGTCCGCCTGGGGGCGGGCATTCTGACGGCGGTTCTGGTGGGCCGGCTGGGACTGTTCTTCCGGATGGTCAACCCCAAAATGGTGACGGACAGCTATGTGGCGCCGATACTGGATTTTTTCAACCGGTATCGTTTGTCGCTTGCCTGGTTGATACTGGCAATTGTCGGACTGTATCGGATTTCCGATATCGTGCTGGGGGTGATTTCCAATGTGTTTTACCAGGACCTGGGATTCACAAAATCGCAGATCGCCAGTGTGGTGAAAACCTTCGGCCTGTTCATGACCATTGCCGGGGGATTTGCCGGAGGCATTCTCTCCATTCGATACGGGGTGATCCGCATTCTGTTTCTGGGCGCTCTGCTGGCTGCCGCCACCAATCTGCTGTTCATGATTCTGGCATTTCACGGTCACAACCTGTTTCTTTTGTATGTGGTGATCGCGGCGGACAATCTGGCGGCCGGGCTGGCATCTGCCGCGTTTGTCGCTTTTTTGTCCAGCCTGACCAGCATCCGTTTCACCGCGGTTCAATATGCGATATTCAGTTCCCTGATGACCCTGGTGCCCAAAATATTCGGCGGATATTCCGGAACCATGGTGGATGCGGCGGGATATCCGGCATTCTTTTTGATCACCTTTCTGATGGGGCTGCCCGTCCTGGTTCTGGTGTGGATTTGCGCCCGGCATCTGAAGGTGGCAAAATAAATAATTGTTGACAAAGAAAAGCCTTTTTTTTACTTAAGATCGGGGAAAGATAACTGAACGATTGAGGCGAAATTAATAAGGTAGGAGGTTTGTGATGACGCAAAAGGTGACACCGAGCAGTGACCTTGTCGGATCTGTCATGGTTCTCGGTGGCGGGATTGCAGGTATGCAGTCCGCCATTGATCTGGCCAATTCCGGCTATTATGTCTATCTGGTTGAAAAATCATATGCCATCGGCGGCATGATGGCCCGGCTGGACAAGACATTTCCGACCAACGACTGCACCATGTGAGTGATTTCACCCAAACTGGTCGAGGTCGGCCGGCATCTGAATATTGAACTATTGACGAATACCGAACTTCTGGAACTGGAGGGAGAGCAGGGGAATTTCACGGCCAGGATCAGGGAAAATCCGCGATATGTAAATTTATCCAAGTGTACCTCCTGCGGCGAATGTACCAAAGTCTGTCCCGTTGAAGTGTCCAGTGAGCATAACCAGGGCCTGAACAATCGCAAGGCCATTTTCAAACAGTATGAACAGGCCATTCCCGGGGCATTCGGCATCTCCAAACGGTCGATGGCTCCCTGTAAAGCCACCTGCCCGGCCCATGTGTCCATTCAGGGGTTTATCGCCCTGATGCAGCAGGGCAAATATGCGGAAGCGCTGAAATTATTCAAGCAGGAACACCCGTTTCCCGGATCCTGCGGCCGGGTATGCCATCATCCCTGTGAATCGGTGTGTACCAGGGGCGATGCGGACCAGCCCCTGGCCATCCAGTATCTGCACCGGTTTCTGGCGGACCTGGACTTTGAACAGGACGTGCCGTGGATGCCGGACATTAAGGAAAAACGGGAAGAGAACGTCGCCATCGTCGGTTCCGGTCCGGCCGGGCTGACGGCGGCCTATTACCTGGCTCAGGAAGGGTATCAGGTCACCGTATACGAAAAACTGCCGGTCAAGGGCGGGATGATGGCTGTGGGGATACCGGAATACCGGCTTCCC
Source organism: Desulfotignum sp. (assembly GCA_011389835.1). Taxonomy (GTDB): domain Bacteria; phylum Desulfobacterota; class Desulfobacteria; order Desulfobacterales; family Desulfobacteraceae; genus Desulfotignum. The sequence goes on from JAABTO010000180.1 coordinate 6,281, forward strand.
AAAGCGGAACTGGAAAAAGAGATCGCCGTGATCGAGGCCCTGGGGGTGACGATCAAGACCGGTGTGGAATTCGGTAAGGACATCACCCTGGAAAGCCTGAAAAAAGACGGGTATTCTGCGGTGTTCATGGCCACGGGTCTGCATGGATCGCGCGCCCTGGGCGTGAAGGGCGAAGACCTGAAAGGCATTCTCAAGGGCACGACATTTCTCAGAGATGCGGCCCTGGGCAAAGCGGAAACGCTGACCGGGAAAACCATTATCATCGGCGGCGGCAATGTGGCCGTGGATGTGGCGCTGACCGCGCGGCGTCTGGGCGCCGAAGATGTCACCATGGTCTGTCTGGAAAAGCGCGATGAAATGCCGGCCTGGGATTACGAGATCGAAGAGGCTATCGAAGAAAAGGTCAATATCGTGAACAGCAAGGGGCCGTTGCGGTTCTACGGCAACGATGACGGACGGGTGACAGACGTCGCTTTTCAGGAATGCACCTCGGTGTTTGACGAAAACGGACGCTTCAATCCGCAGTATGATGACTGCCAGCTCACCTCTTATGAAGTGGACCATGTGATTGTGGCCATCGGCCAGGC
>JAABTO010000181.1 GCA_011389835.1 Desulfotignum sp.
TGCCGTGCCCTTTCAATCCGGCATGCTTGGTGATTGCAGCGGTCAGCGTCGTCTTCCCATGGTCGATATGACCAATGGTTCCAATGTTTACATGCGGCTTCTTCCGCTCAAATTTCTCCTTAGCCATTCTAAATCCCTCCTGCCAGTTAATATGGAGCCCATGACCAGAATCGAACTGGTGAACCTCTTCCTTACCAAGGAAGCGCTCTACCGACTGAGCTACATGGGCATCATACGGCAATTGTAAATTAACCCTGACTCGCACTCCACAACGCGGGGATCATCGATGGCTGGAGCGGGAGACGAGGCTCGAACTCGCGACATTCAGCTTGGAAGGCTGAAGCTCTACCAACTGAGCTACTCCCGCAAACGATAACTCAAGCAACCAGACCGCTCTGGTTGTCATGTAGTAACGATCGCTATCAAGATCTCCTACATCTTTTGTGGTGGTGGGGGGAGGATTTGAACCTCCGAAGGCTGAGCCGTCAGATTTACAGTCTGATCCCTTTGACCACTCGGGAACCCCACCTTATCACTGGAGCCGATACCCCGAATCGAACGGAGGACATTCTCATTACAAGTGAGATGCTCTACCAACTGAGCTATATCGGCCAGTTTTTTGAAATGAATTTAATCACATCAAAAAGACCGGAGGACAATAGCAGAGTGTTTCGGTTTTATCAAGCGTTAATTTCAAAAATCATTTTGTTGCAGTGACGGATCAGCACCCGCCCCACATCAAAGTCAATCCTACCCTTATAAGTCAAACCTGTTTTTTTTTCAAGCATTATTGAAAAAAAAATAAACATTTTGCTGCAATTCATTGATAATATGTGTTTGGCTATTGACAGGATAGCCATAATTTACTAATTGTTCTGCAAATTCAACGCTTTTGAATTCCAAAGGGGGAATAGTCGATGAAGCATTTGAAACTTGTGGCCGTCTTTTTTCTGGTATTGATTCTTACCGGATGTCAGCAGACTTACAGGCAGAACGCAATAACTCCGGTTCACGGAGATGTCAGCGATACATCCTTTCCGGATAGCAAATCCGATGCCGACTCCCGGAAGATGAAGAGAACCGTCAGTAAAGCATCTGCATCAGGCACCGCCTTGAAACCCTTTGAAGAAACGCCTGAATCCGTCTATAGCGAGCAGGTCAAAATCGATCAGGCCCTGGAACTGTGCAACCTTGCCCAGGAGATGTGGGAACAAGGCCGGCTGGAAGAAGCGCTTTCCCATCTGGATGACGCCTATGCCCTTATCCTTGACATCAATACGGATGCAGCGCTGGAAATCAGCCAGCAGAAAGAGGATATCCGGTTCATGATCTCCAAACGGATACTGGAAATCTACGCGTCCCGGCAGGTGGTGGTGGCTGGCTCACATAATGAAATCCCCATCACGCTCAATGACCATGTCCAATATGAAATAAAGCGGTTGACCGGCCCGGAAAAACGATTTTTCATCAACTCTCTGGAACGGTCCAGCCGGTTCCGTCCTTATATATTATCCCAACTAAAGGCGGCAGGGCTTCCAGAGGAACTGTCCTGGCTGCCGTTGATTGAAAGCGGTTATCAACTCAGGGCCTTGTCTTCTGCCAGAGCGTTAGGGTTGTGGCAGTTCATTCCATCCACCGGGTATAAATTCGGTCTCACCCGGAATCAGTATGTGGATGAACGAATGGATCCTGAGAAAAGCACCCTGGCCGCCATTGCCTATCTCAAGGAACTCCACAACCTTTTCGGCGACTGGACCACGGTGCTGGCTGCCTACAACTGCGGAGAAGGCCGGGTGTTGAGAACCATCCGAAACCAGCGACTCAATTATCTGGATAATTTCTGGGACCTTTATCAGAATCTGCCAAGAGAGACCGCACGCTATGTTCCCCGGTTTCTGGCGACCCTGCATATCATACAGAATTTAGACACTTACGGCATTACCGTTGACAATCCATTGCACCCCATCCCTTATAAAACCTTTGAAGTCAAAAAACAGATCCGTCTGACAGATATTGCCAAAGAAATTGCCGTTCCCGCAGATGAGCTCAAGGCATTGAATCCGGAACTGCGCCATGACATTCTTCCTCCGGAAACATACCAATTGAAAATTCCGGAGAACAAGTCAGACCTGTTTTTGGCGAAACTGGATAAAATACAGACCGCGCACGCCACACCGCAGCTGGTTGGATATCACAAAATCCGGAGAGGTGAGACCCTGTCCAGCATCGCCACCCGCTATGGTACCACAGTGAACACCATTGCCCGTGCCAACAATATCTCCCGAACCCACCGGATCATTGCCGGCAATGTGATCAAGGTTCCCTCCTCAACAACGACTTCTCAGGGCGGAAAAACCAGCGTTGCCGCATCGAAAAAACAGACCCCGGTTCGTTACAAAGTGCAAAAAGGCGACAGCCTCTGGGTCATTGCCAGAAAATTTTCAACCACCACCAAAGAAATCATGACGGCAAACAATCTGTCCAACGCAACGCTCCACATCGGCCAGGTCCTAACCGTAACGCCGTCAAAAAAATCTTCGACCTCACCCGCCTATTATTATGTAAAATCGGGGGACAGCCCTTTTTTGATTGCAAAAAAACACAAGATGAATTTAAACCGGCTGCTGGCATTGAACCGGCTGAGCAAGACCTGCAAAATATTTCCCGGTCAGAAACTTGTCGTTGAGTAATTTTAACCGCCCCCGTAGCTCAGTGGATAGAGCATAGGATTCCTAATCCTTGTGCGCAGGTTCGATTCCTGCCGGGGGCACCACCATGAACGGTCACCCCCCTCATGTCAGAGATCCAGACTTTTGCCGACAACCGTCCCGTTGGGTTTGCCAAACCGGAACTGCTCGCACCGGCCGGAAATTTTGAAAAACTCGAAATCGCCATCCATTACGGTGCAAACGCGGTTTACCTGGCAGGTAAGGATTTCAGTCTGAGAAACTATTCAGGTAATTTCACGGATTCGCAACTGGCCCAGGCTGTCTCTTTGGCCCATGCCAATGATGTCAAAGTGTATGTGGCCTGTAATATATACGCCCGCAACCATGAACATGAAAGAATCGGCCAATTTCTTGAAACCGTTGGCTGCATTGGCGCGGATGCAATTATTATATCAGACCCTGGCATCATCCGGCAGGCACAGCAGATCATTCCCCATATCCCGATTCACCTGAGCACCCAGGCCAATACCACCAGTTACAGCAGCGCGCTTTTCTGGCAGTCGGTGGGTGTCAAACGGGTCAATCTTGCCAGGGAGCTGTCTTTAGCGGAGGTAACGCAGATCTGCCGGCATGCGAACATGGAGACCGAAATATTTATTCATGGGGCCATGTGCATCTCCTATTCCGGTCGATGCCTGTTGAGCACGTTTTTGACCAACCGGGACAGCAACCGGGGATTGTGCAGCCATCCTTGCCGGTGGCGGTATTCACTGGTGGAGGAACTGCGGCCGGATGACTTTTATCCGGTCATTGAAGATCCCAGGGGGACCTATATATTCAATTCCAAGGACCTGTGCATGATCCGGCATCTGCCCGAACTGATTGAAAGCGGGGTGACCTCGTTTAAAATCGAAGGCCGCATGAAAGGCATCCATTACCTGGCAACCGTGGTCAAAACCTATCGGGATGCCATAGATACCTATGCAGCTGATCCCCAAAACTATGCTTTGAATCCCCGGTGGGAGCAGGAACTGTCGCAGGTATATCACCGAAAATACTGCACAGGGTTCTTTTTTGGAAAACCAGAAGAGATCGCTCCCAATTTCAAAGATGTCCATCAGGGACAGATCCACCGTTTCATTGGGAAAATTCTGGCATGCCGCAATCACACGTACCATCTGGTGGAGATCCGCAACAAACTTTGCCGCACAGATCAGGTGGCTGTGCTGGCTCCCGGCAAAGCGATCAGAAACACCGATATCCTGGGGTTGTACGATGAAAACGGCGCTGCCATTGATCAGGCACAGCCCAATACCCGGGCCATACTGAAACTGGCCCACTGTTTTTCTAAAAATGATATCCTATGCAAAATCTGATGAACACCCATTACCAAGGTCAAGACAAATGATTCGAAAAGCCGTACTGGATGACGTGAACACGATCCATGCGTTACTCCAGCTCTATAACAAGCGGGGAGAACTTCTGGCCCGGCCGTTGAGCAAACTCTACGATCACCTGCGTGATTTCTGGGTATATGAAGATCCGTCATCCGATGAGGTGACCGGCTGCTGCGCGCTTCAGTTCTGCTGGGAAAACCTGGCGGAAATCCGCTCACTGGCCGTAGCCCCTGAGCATACGGGTCACGGCATCGGCACCATGCTCACGGAACGGGCGATTCAGGAAGCGTTTTATTTCAAGATCAAAGATCTGTTCACCCTGACCTATCGACCCAGCTTTTTTCAACGGTTTGGATTCTCGGTGATAGATAAGAATGAACTGCCCGTCAAAATCTGGTCCGACTGCATGGGATGTGTCCATTTTCCCAACTGTAATGAAACCGCCATGCTGAAAAAACTTGATCTCCAGCGATCCTGATGTGGGTCACGATCCCTCCGTGGTATAGATCATCTTGTACGGAATCGGCGCCCGGTGCAGGACTGCGGGCTTGGGCCAGATATGTTCTTCGGCCACGGTGAGCCAGTTGGCGTCCGGCTTGACCTCCCGCAGCCGGCCCCCCTCTGAGGGCAGGGCATGGGATGTGTAGTCATACCGGACATTCAGGATACACACCACACTTTTGCGCTGGCGGGCCACCACATAGTTTTTGGTAAAACTGTTCCGGGACATCTCCCCCAGTTCAGCCAGCGCTTTGACCCGGTCGTTGGCAATCTCCACCAACACGGCTTTGGAAACCCCTTTTTCATCAATACGCAACAGGCCTCTGGATTCACTGGACGCCACATACACCGTGGTTATGCCCTCCAGCCGCCTGAAATACTGGGCCGCCACCACAGCGGCCGTCCGTCTGCCGCCGGCCATCACCGGAACCCCGTAATATTCAAACAGCTTTTTCTGGAGATCCTCCGCATATTTGTCGCCTTTCTCATACAGGTCTTTGGAAATATACCGCAAATATTTGGCCAGATCTTCCGATGCATCGGCAATGGGCCAGTCCACCCGAACATGGAAATGGGTCAGGGCGTACTGGATTCGGGTCTGACGGGAACGTTGGATCAGCAGGGCATAATCCACGGGCAGCAGCGACCTGAGCAGGGCAAAAAACTGATCGGTTTCAAAATACTTGATGTTGCGGTTGAAATTTTCCACATTGGGAAAATATTTGTGGTGCAGCAGATTGGTCTTGGTGGTTTTGTTGGCATCAAAATACCGGATGTATTTTTTATGTCTGTCTTCAATGGCGTCTTCACAAAAGATGATCAGAAAAGAATTCTGGGCGTCAAACTCAATGGAAGGGATTCTGGCCCGGGGTTTGAGTTCCCTGAGTTCCACAAACGGGTACGGCGTTTTCATGCGCAGAAAATTGTTGTACGATCCCACCAGGGAATATCCGATGACAAACTGGTCCAGTTCATCTCTGAGCACCTCATAGTAGGATCTTCTCAGCCGGTCTTCCCTGCTCAGGCACTCCCTTTTTTTACAGAATTCAACCATCCATTTTCCGCCTTTTTTCTTTAACTGTTTACCCCAGTGCGCGGACACCCGGCAACGGCTTTCCTTCCATCAGATGCAGAAACGCGCCCCCGCCGGTCGATACATAGGACATCTGATCGGTTACCCCGCACTCTCTGGCAGCCAGGCCGGTATCCCCACCACCCACGACGCTGAACGCACCGGCACGGGCGATTCCTTTTGCAACGCTACAGGTGCCGGCCATGAACGGCTGCATCTCAAACACGCCCATGGGACCGTTCCATACAATGGTTTTTGCTTTGGCGATCACCTGGTTGAACCTTTCAGCGGTTTGAGGTCCGATATCCATCACCATCCACCCGTCCGGCACCGCATCCAGGGCCACGGTTTTGCTGCGCGCGGTTTCTGCAAAGGCATCCGCCGCCACCAGATCTTCGGGCAGGTATACATCAATATTCTTTTCTTGGGCTTTTCTGAGAATTCTTTGGGCCGTGTCTTTGAGGTCCGCTTCAATCAGCGACGCTTTGGTGTCTATTCCCTGGCTGAACAGAAAGGTATTGGCCATGGCACCGCCGATGATCATCTGATCCACGGTGTTCAGCAGATTCTCCAGCGCCGCCAGCTTGCCGGACACTTTGGCGCCCCCGATCACCGCCACCAATGGTCTTTCAGGGCTTTCAAACGCATCGGCAAAGGCGTTCATCTCCCTTTCCAGCAGAAACCCGGCCGCCGCCACCGGCACATAGGCCACGATTCCGGTCACAGATGCCTGATCCCGGTGGGATACGGCAAACGCATTGTTCACATAGACATCGCACAACCCGGCCAGTTGCCGGGCAAACGCGTCATCATTGGCTTTTTCCTGTTTGTGGAACCTGAGGTTTTCCAGCAACAGGATATCTCCGTTTTTCAAGGCAGCCACCTGATCCGACACATCCGGACCGATACAGTCGGAAGCAAACGCCACTTCTTTTCCCAGCAGCCCGGACAGATGGTCTGCCACCGGCGCCAGACTGAACCGCTTTTCATACCCCCCTTTAGGACGGCCCAGGTGGGAAGCCAGAATGATCTTTGCCTGTTTTTCCATCAGATACTGGATCAAATCCAGTGTCTGACGGATTCTGTTATCATCGGTGATCCGGCCCTGGTCATTCATGGGCAGGTTATAATCCACCCGGACAAATACCCGCTTGCCTTGAACCGAAATATCTTGA
>JAABTO010000032.1 GCA_011389835.1 Desulfotignum sp.
TGGGGATGTTGAAGGCATCGCAGAACCGGATGAACCGGGTGGCCTTGTCCGACGCGTTGATGTCCAGACATCCGGCCAGGTGACTGGGCTGATTGGCGATGATGCCGATGGACCGGCCATTGAGCCTTGCAAAGCAGATCACGATGTTTTTGGCATAATACTGGTGGGGCTCGAAAAACACGCCATCATCCACAATGGACCGGATCACATTTTTCATGTCATACGCCCGGTTGGGATTGTCCGGGATCACCGTATCCAGGGCCGGGTCCATGCGGGCGGGATCATCTTCGGACGGCACAAACGGCGGATCTTCCATGTTGTTGGAAGGCAGATAGGACAGCAGGGTTTTCATCTGGAGAATGCAGTCCTCATCTGATTCGCAGGCGAACTGGGCCACACCGGATTTTTCGTTGTGGGCCATGGCACCTCCGAGATCTTCAAAGGAGATCTCCTCTCCGGTGACCGCCTTGATCACGTTGGGACCGGTGATGAACATATACGCGTTTTTCTTGACCATGAACACGAAATCGGTCATGGCCGGGGAATACACAGCCCCGCCGGCGGTGGGTCCCATAATAGCGGAAATCTGGGGAATCACCCCGGAACACGCAGAATTTCTAAAAAAGATCTCGCCGTATCCGGACAGGGCATCGATGCCTTCCTGAATCCGGGCCCCGCCGGAGTCGTTCATACCAATGACCGGGGCCCCGGACTTGAGGGCCATGTCCATGATCTTGCAGATCTTTTTGGCCTGCATCTCTCCCAAGGATCCGGCCCGGGCCGTGAAATCCTGGGCATAGGCATACACGATCCGGCCGTCCACTTTGCCGTGGCCGGTCACCACCCCGTCCGCCGGGATATCCACTTTTTCCATACCGAAATTGGTACACCGGTGGGTCACAAACATATCCAGTTCCCGGAACGTGCCCGGATCAAACAGGCGGTCCAGCCGCTCTCTGGCATTGAGCCGTCCCTGTTCCCGCCGCTTTTCCAAAGCAGCGTCTCCTCCCATTTTCAAAATCTCCTGTTCTTTGTGCTTCAGGGTCTGGAGATTGTCTGATGTGGTTCCCATACTAGAAATCCTTCCATATTCCTTGGTTGAGTTATCTGGTCAACTGGTTTCAATAACCGCCTATTCCATGCTGAACCGCCATGCACAGTACCATTCCTCCGGATGGGGATCCGGGGGACATCCGATACAGGTTGTTTTGATTTTCGAATCAAATGCCGATGCAAAATAGGTGTATTCAACCAGTCCAGCAGATTTACAGGGATAGTCCGGCAGGTTTCTGCGTTTTCTGGCTGCCTGGACCCGGCATTCATTCATTTGAAATACAAAACTTTTAGGGCCTTCGTCAACAATTGATTGCGTATTGATGAAAGAATACATTCTGAAATTCAAGGCTTTTTTCAGACCGGAGAGACCGGGGCTGTCTCCCAGATTCAAAAACTTCTTGATGGCATGGGCCTCATACGGAGAAAACTTGCCCCAGCACGAATCATTGCACCGCTTGGCATCATTCATTCCCCGGACCTTTTCCACCGCCTGGAACCAGACCCCGTCCATGACCAGCCAGTTTTTGGCCAACCCCTTGAGCAGCTCGTTCATCCGGTCTTCTTTCATGTCCGTCACCGCCTCTGGCAGCCCGTCCTTCAACTCGAAATCCAGAATATCCGCCATGCGTTTCATGGAAATATCCGTGCCCCTGGGCATCACTGTATCCATCATCTCGAGTGCGGCAGCCATCCCCATCTGGTGCCGCACTTCAGAAAACCAGAATCCATAATGCATGATCATTCGAAACACCATGTCCATCATCAAACGACCCTTGTCTTCCCGGGGCAGATTCATAAACGCGGGCAATGCATCACTCATTTAAAATCTCCTTTGTTCAATCGGTTGTAAAGTGCCAGATAGATCCGGGCTTCTTCTGTTTTGCCCCTTTTGGCGCACCCATTGCCGTAAATCCGGCATTTTTCTTTGAGCACGGAAATGGCGGCCGTCTGCTGATCGCTGGACAACACTTCGGAATCAATCAGATTCCGGATCGCTTCAATACGGAACCGGTCCTGGGAATGCCACCTGGACAGCTGATCCGCATGACCCCCGTATTTGACGGTCATCTCTTCATCGATCAGATGAATGGGGACATCCACACTCACCCGCAGCCAGAACTCATAATCTTCACATACAGGAAAATCCTGCCGGAACATCCCCTTGCGTTCAAACAGCATTTTGCGGATCATCACTGCAGACGGGCTGACCAGACACAGATGCAGGGACGGCTCAAAAATCATGCCGGAAAGTTTCTGATGCTTTTTCATGGGATTCACACGCACCCCGTTGCGAATCCAGACCTCCTGGGTCTGGCAGATCAAGGCATCCGGATGGGCTTTGAAAAAAGCAGCCTGGCAGGCCAGTTTTTCAGGGTGCCACTCATCATCGGAATCCAGCAGGGCCACCAGTTCTCCGGTGCTGTGACGGATGCCTGAATTCCTTGCACTGCTGACGCCCGAGTTGGGCTGGGTCAAAATCTTTATACGGTCTTCATAGTCAGCCAGTAATTTCGTTGTATGATCTGTGGAACCGTCATCCACCACGATGATCTCTCTGGGCACAACCGTCTGGGACAGCACCGAGTCAATGGCCCGGGCCAGGCTCCAGGCCCGGTTAAAAGTGGGAATAATTACACTGATCTGGGGCGCATCGGTCCGTGTCATGATCTATCGTTTATACCATGACCCCTGGTATTTGTACAAACCTGATTCCTGTTTTTTTGAGAACACGGAAACACCATGGGGCGATGCCGGTGATCAAAAAACGGCTGAGGGGGCTGGTGGGCTTCTTTTTGGTCCAACCATTTGAAAAAATAAAAAATGATGTGAAGAATCAGGGTCATAGGTTGTTTTATCCTTGATTTTTTTTGTTTTTTTTCCCATAATAACAATTGTGTTTTTTATTTATGAGAAATCCTTGACAATCCCATCCAAATCTTTTTATGAAGCCCTTGAATGTTTGGATATGCATCATTTACAAATGAGGATATTATGGCAAAAGGCAAATCAGTCATCCATGTGATCGATACCCACTGGTGCAAAGGGTGTGGTATCTGTGTTCACTTCTGTCCCAAACAGGTACTGGAACTGGACAAGAACGGCAAAGCCCGGGCGGTTCGACCCGAAGATTGCATCGCCTGCAAGTTGTGTGAACTTCGTTGCCCTGATCTGGCAATACAAATACAAGAAATTCAGGAAGGGGAAAATGACTCAGAAAGATAACATCAGATTTGTCCAGGGGAATGAAGCCTGTGTGGAAGGGGCCCTGTATGCGGGCCTCAATTTTTTTGCCGGGTACCCCATCACCCCGTCCACGGAAATTGCAGAGCATTTGTCTGAACGACTTCCCCGGGAGGGCGGAAAATTTATCCAGATGGAAGATGAAATCGCTTCCATGGGGGCGATCCTCGGAGCATCGCTTACCGGAAAAAAAGTGATGACCGCCACCTCCGGGCCGGGATTTTCTCTGAAACAAGAGGCCCTGGGGTATGCCTGCATGGCCGAGATTCCCTGCGTCATCGCCAATGTCCAGCGGGGCGGGCCATCCACAGGCAATCCCACCCATGTCAGCCAGGGGGACGTGAATCAGGCCAGATGGGGGACCCACGGGGACCACGCCATCATCGCTCTGACCGCTTCCAACAACCAGGATGTGTTCAAAATCACGGTGGAAGCGTTCAATCTGGCGGAAACCTACCGGACCCCGGTCATCGTTCTTTTAGATGAGGTGGTGGGTCACATGCGGGAAAAGCTCACCATTGCGGATCCCGATGAGATCCCGGTGGTCAGCCGGATGCGCACCTCGGTTCCCAAAGGGGTGGATTACCATCCTTACCTGCCCAGAGAAGACGGGCGCCTGCCCATGTCCGACTTCGGGGCCGAACACCGGTACAATGTCACAGGTCTTTTTCATGACATGTGGGGGTTTCCCAGCAACAATCCCAAAGTGGTCAGCGAACTGCTGCGTCACCTGGTGGACAAAATTGAAAACAACGTGGACAGCATGACCTATTACAAGGAATACTGGCTGGATGATGCCGACTATGTCCTGGTGTCCTATGGATCATCGGCCCGGTCCGCCATTCATATCGCCAAAAACCGCCGGGCCAGGGGCGTGAAGATCGGGGTCCTGGAGCTCCAGACCCTGTGGCCGTTTCCGTCTGACATGGTCCGGGAAAAATGTGCCAATGCCAAGGCCGTCCTGGTGGTGGAAATGAACATGGGACAGATCGTCACCCAGGTGAAAAGTGCGGTGGACAACCCTGACAACGTGTTTCTGGCCAACCGCATCGACGGTCAGCTCATTTCACCCACAGATATCAAAACCATTTTACGAATGATCCAGGGAAAGGGGGTGTAACATGACCACCGCACCATTTGATTTCAAAGACTATATTCGAAACCGGTTTTTCCCCCATATCTGGTGCCCGGGCTGCGGCCACGGTATCGTCCTGGGCTCCCTGCTCCGGGCGGTCCATGAACTGGGCCTGGACAAAAACGAAATCGTCATGACCTCGGGCATCGGGTGCTCCTCCCGGATCTCCGGGTATGTGGATTTTCACTCCCTGCACACCATCCACGGCCGGGCGTTGACCTTTGCCACGGGAGTGAAACTGGCCAAACCCGGCATCACCGCCATTGTCCCCATGGGGGACGGCGATGCCCTGGCCATCGGCGGCAATCACTTCATCCATGCGGCCAGGCGTAATATCGACATCACGGCCATTGTCATGAACAACCGGATTTACGGCATGACCGGCGGGCAGTTCTCCCCATTGTCCGGGCTGGGCAAGAAAGCCACCACCGCGCCCTATTCCACCATTGACAATCAGTTTGATGTGGTGGAACTGGCCAAAAGCGCCGGCGCCAGTTTCGTGGCCAGATCCACGGTGTTCCATGCCATCGAATGCAAGGATTTACTGAAAAAAGCCATTAGCCATAAAGGATTTTCCGTGGTGGAGATCCTGTCCCAGTGCCCCACCTATTTTGGACGGAAAAACAAGGAGGGGGATGCGGTCCAGATGATGGAAGCGTTCAAAACCAATACCGTCAAAATCGGGTCCAAAAAACTGGAAGCCAATCCGGATCTGATTCAGCGGGGCATTTTTGTGGAAGACACCCAAAAGGCAGAATACTGTGCCGCCTATGACAAAATCATCGAGACCGCAATGAAAGGAAACGCATAATGGAACGTTCAAGACTGGTTTTTTCAGGGTCCGGGGGCCAGGGCGTGATCACGGCTGCCATCATCCTGGCCAAAGCCGCGGTGATGTTTGAAGGAAAAAACGCCACCCAGTCCCAAAGTTACGGCGCCGCGGCCCGGGGAGGTGCCACCCGAAGCGATATACTTATTTCCGATTCAGAGATCTATTTTCCCAAAGTGGTCCAGCCCAATATCCTGGTGAGTCTGACCCAGGAAAGCTACAATACCTTTTCGGGAATTATCCGGCCCGGCGGGCTGCTGCTGGTAGACAGCAGATATGTTTTCATTGAAAAGAAAGTGGATGCCAAGCATATCTCCCTGCCCATGTATGACACGGTCATGGAAAAAATCGGCAAACCCATCGTGTTCAATATCTGCATGCTGGGCGCATTGCTGGGTGCCACACAGCTTGTCCGGGGTGAATCCATCATCAAGGTGCTGGAAACCACCATCCCCAAAGATTTCATGAAGATGAACAAAACCGCGCTGGATCTGGGCATTGAAATGGGAAAATCCGCAGCTTACTGAGATTCACCAGCCCCATGAATAATCTGACAACCCCCGGAAAAATCCCATCCGACCTGGTGGCGGACTGGCACACCCTCCACCGGGTCTTTATCCGGCCTGAAGACGAAAAAAGCCGGCAGACCCTGATCAAATACATGGAGCAGATTCTGTTCGGGCTCCATGACTTTCTCAACACCCATGTCGGGGTGACCGAGGCCATCCCCCTGGCGGCCCTGGCACAATCATTCACCGATACCACCATCAACCGGGAGCCGGAAAAAAAACTGGCCGATGTCATTCAGGACATCATCAACCAGATCGCCCCCCGGGCCGTGAACGTGGCCTCTCCCTATTTCATCGGCCACATGACCTCTGCCATCCCGTTTTTCATGGTCCACCTCAAAGCCATTGCTGCAGCCCTGAATCAGAACCTGATCAAACTGGAGACCTCCAAAGTGCTGTCAGTTCTGGAAAAACAGGTGCTGGCCAAGATCCACCGAATGATCTACAGCAACGCTCAGACGTTTTACGACATCCATGTGCAGAATGCAAACACCTGTCTGGGCCTGTTCACCAACGGCGGCACCACGGCCAATATCACGGCCCTGTGGGTGGCCAGAAACCGGTGTCTTCCGGCCACCGCTGAATTTTCAGGTGTGGAGCAGGACGGCATGGCCGCCGCCATGACCGCCCATGATCTGGAACAACTGGTGGTGCTGGTGTCGGAACGGGGCCATTATTCTCTGAAAAAAGCCGGTGGTGTCCTGGGCATTGGCAACAAAAATGTCATTGCCGTAAAGGTGAACAAGCACCAACAGATCGATATGGCGGAACTGACCCGGCAGGTCGAGGCATCCGCCCAAAACAAAAAGATCAGAATCGCCGCCATTGTAGGGATCGCCGGTGCCACGGAGACCGGCACCATCGATCCGCTGCCCGAAATGGCGCGCCTGTGCAGAACCCATGGCATTCATTTTCATGTGGATGCAGCCTGGGGGGGACCGGTGATGCTGTCGGATAAATACGCCGGTCTGCTGGACGGCATCAGCGAAGCGGATTCCGTGACCATTGACTGCCACAAGCAGTTCTACATGCCCATGAGCGCGGGCATGGTTTTTTTCAAAGATCCCACCGCACTGGACCGGATCATTTATCATGCCGGATATGTCAACCGGAAAGGGTCTGTGGACTTGGGCATCAAAACCCTGGAAGGGTCCAGGGAAGCCAGTTCCCTGATCCTGGACAGCGCCCTGAAAATCATGGGTTCCCAGGGGTATGCACTCATGATCGAGCACGGCATTGAAACCGCCCGGCTGTTCGCTGAAAAGATCAGAAACCGGGACCGGTTCCAGCTGGTCACGGAACCGGTCCTCAACATTCTCACCTACCGGGCCGTTCCTCCGGCATTGAACCAACTGCTGGAAGCCGCTGTCACGCCGGCCCGGCGACAGGCGGTTGACACCTGTCTGGACAGGATCAATACGGATCTACAGCGCATCCAGAGGGAAGCCGGCAAAAGTTTTGTGTCCCGCACCTGCCTGAAAATCCATCCGGATGACGCACATACCCCGGTCGTCCTCCGGTCCGTGATCATGAACCCCTACACCGACGGCCGGGTCCTGGATCAGATTCTGGATGAACAGGAAACGATTCTGCAATCCCCGGAAATATTGCAGCATCAGAAAATAGGCTTCATGGCCCCCATATAGGTCCGCAGCTTTTTGCCCACCTGTTCCACGGACGTGGACCGGATGGCGTCGTTCACCTGAATGAGCCGGATATTGTCCACCCCGGTGTCTTTGGTATCAAGACCTTTACCGATCACATCGGTATCCACG
Organism: Desulfotignum sp.; assembly: GCA_011389835.1. Taxonomy (GTDB): domain Bacteria; phylum Desulfobacterota; class Desulfobacteria; order Desulfobacterales; family Desulfobacteraceae; genus Desulfotignum. The sequence goes on from JAABTO010000032.1 coordinate 7,606, forward strand.
GCCGCCATGAAATCTTTGAGCAGGGGAACCGCACTGTGGTTGAACAGATAACACCCGTATTCCGCGGTATCGGAGATCACCACATTCATTTCATACAGTTTTTTACGGGCAATGAGATTGGCAATCAGGGGCACTTCATGCAGGGATTCATAATATGCGGATTCTTCGACAATGCCGGCAGATACCATAGTGTCATAGGCCAGCTCCACCCCGGCTTTAACCATGGCCACCATGAGAATTCCCTGATCAAAAAAGGCCTGTTCCGGGATCTCATCCTGCCGGGACACGGTTTTTTCAAAGGGCGTGTCTGCGGTCTGTGCCCGCCATCTGAGCAGGTCTGCATCATCTTCGGCCCAGTCTTTCATCATGGTTTCTGAAAAACGGCCGGACATGATGTCATCCATATGCCGGTTGAACAACGGGGTCAGAATCTGTTTGAGCTGCTCACTCAGGTCATAGGCCCGGATCTTGGCCGGGTTGGACAGCCGGTCCATCATATTGGTGATGCCCCCGTGTTTCAGGGCTTCGGTAATGGTTTCCCATCCATACTGAACCAGCCGGGATGCATCCCCTTCATCCATGCCTTTTTCCATCATCTTGTCATAGCACAGCAAAGACCCCGCCTGAAGCATGCCGCACAAAATGGTCTGTTCCCCCATGAGATCGGATTTCACCTCCGCCACAAACGACGATTCCAGGACCCCGGCCTTGTGGCCGCCGGTGGCTGCGGCATAGGCTTTGGCCAGTTCCAGACCTTCTCCTCGGGGGTCGTTTTCCCGATGGACCGCAATCAATGTGGGCACACCGAATCCCCGCTTGTATTCTTCCCTGACTTCCGTTCCCGGGGATTTGGGGGCCACCATGATCACGGTGAGGTCTTTTCTGATCTGCATGCCCTCTTCCACAATGTTGAATCCATGAGAATAAGACAGGCAGGCGTTTTTTTTCATCAACGGCATGATGGCGTTCACCACGGCGGTGTGCTGTTTGTCCGGGGTCAGGTTGATGACCAGATCAGCGAACGGCAGCAGCTTTTCATAGGTATCGACGGTAAATCCGTGTTCCGTGGCATTTTTCCAGGACTGCCGTTTTTCAGAAATCGCCCCGTCCCTCAGGGCATAAGACACATCCAGCCCGGAATCTCTCAGATTGAGGCCCTGGTGCAGCCCCTGGGCGCCGCATCCCACAATGACAATTTTTTTGTCTTTCAGCGTCCCCACACCGGAGAATTCCGAAGAATCCATAAACCGGCATTTGGATAGTTCCTCCAGCTGCACCCGCAACGGCAGGGTATTGAAATAATTGTCTTTCATCTTGATTTTCTCCTGATATGTTTAAAAGAGGTAAGAATACCGATTGATGGCATTTACGTCAAATTGATAAATATTTTTTTCATCGCCGCATCACCTCCACCGATACGATGGCATCCTGAAAGGTGGCGTTTACCGTGTAAGCCGGAAATTGGGGCGGTCAAAAGTCTCCACCACGGCCTGACCCAGTGCGGTCTGCCGGATCCGGACGGTTTTTTCCCGGGCCTTTTCCACATTTTCTAAAGGGATCTTGTGCTTTTTGTACCATGTATCCGGATTTTCCAGAAACCCCAGCAAAATCTTTGCCGCGTCCGGTGCGGTATTGCATGAATGAATCAACCGGGGCATAAATGCGGGACCGTATTTTTTTTCAGCAATCTTCACGGTCTGCTTTAGGGCATGATCCCAGAGATTGTCCGGGTCCAGCAGGATAACGGGGGCCAGAGGATTTTCATGCAGTTTCATGGAGGTGATGGTGATGGCCAGTTCTTCCGCACTGCCGTAGCCCCCGGTATTGACCACCGGCAGGTTGCTCAGCTTCTGGATATGGTCCTGTCTTGCCAGGCGCAGGCCTTCGTTGTACTTGATCAGTCCGTCGCAGGTGGTCAAAGAGGCCTGATTCTCCCCTTCCAGATCGATGGCGATCCCCACGCTCATGAGGTTGTGCTGCCGGGCCAGGTCATTGGCTTCCTTCATGAGCCCGGGCCCTCCGCCGTGCACGATACCCATTTCATATCCGAGCTTCGGGGCCAGCTGATTGATCAGATCAATGGTGAGGCGGTTGTCCGCTTCACTGGTATGGGACCCGTAAAAAGCGAACCAGTAACGGACCCGGTCGAACCGGTCCCGGTCGTCCGGCTCCATAAAGCACCCATGGTAAAAGCTGTACAGTTTGTCAATGTCCGGATCATACCGCAGAAATTCACACCCGGCGTGCTCCTGATGGGTCAGACGGATCATTCTTTTGACATACTCATCCGCAAAAGACGGGTTGTCCCTTTGAATGAGAAAGGTGCGCAATCCACTGATTCTCAGGGCATCCACCACATCCATGTCCGGGAAATCCCGGCCGATGAATACCCGGGAATTCACCCCGCCCAGCACGGACAGTTTTTCCAGGGTGTTTTTGAATTTTCCGTTTCCTTTTTCCGGCACCCGGGGCATATTTTTCCGAAACGTAGAAGCCAGAATTGCATTGCGGATGATCTCCAGCTGTGCCTGGCTGAATGGATCCATGGCTTTGGGAACAGGAATGAAATTGGCTTTGTTCAAGATCATACCCAGGGCCGTGTCATCCATGGCGGCAAACAGGTTGGCGATCTCGGCATTGGTGAGCAGATCACTGAGCCGGTACCCTTCCTTGACCTTGATTTTTTCCAGGGGCACGGTCAATGGATTTTTGGCCCGGAAAAACCGGATCCGGATTCGAATATTTTTCAGAGGCACCGCATCAGTGCCGAAATTGTACAATTCCACCTGGCGGTCCCTGAAGGTTCTGAACGGATCCAGAACCCGGGCCGGCAGATGCTCGATGTTCGCGGCTTCCGGATCCGTGACGGCATCGATGATACCGTAAATATCTCCCAGAGAAATCTTGATGGCACCCACAAACAGGTCATTGGGCTTGAGTGATGTGTTGTCAAGATCCAGAGGCATCCGGGAGCGGATCGTGTTGAGTGCGCTGCGCCCTTTTTTGATCACCGCGTTGATGCCGGTCGACGTGATGGCATGGGGCTCAAAACAGTATTGATACGGCTCCAGTTCCATGGCGATATAATCACAGGCATGACCGGTATCCGGGTCGGTTTCCTGCCGGATTTCAAACCCTTCATAATAGCCTTTGCCGGCCTTTTTTCCCACAAACAGGCGCTTGTGCAGGTAATGGCGGACATCCTTGATCCGCAGCTCCGGATCCATAATGGCCAGACGACCGATCTCATCCCCTGTCTTGAACAGATCCAGGGCGTTGCCCAGCAACGGGTTCAGATTTTGAATCCGGCCTGCCACATAGATATCGGATTCTTCCACCACCGGTTCGGCGCCGTCGGCCAGATCGGTCTTGATGCCGATCTGGGCGTTGCCGCTCCGGCCGGTGAACAAATAGGGCTTGCCTTCCCGGATAGCGGAACGGATATAGTCGGATACCAAGGGAAAATGAAACCGGGCCGCCATAATCCCGCTGTCAGTATCCCGCCCATGAAGATCGGCAATATACCCGTCCGGGCTGATGATCTGAAATATCTGCATGTTGTTCTCCTTTCCGGCTGAGTGCCCATTTTTGACACAAGGCCCCGGTCAAGTCAAGCATTTGTCCATGGCTCACCCCGGATATCCGGTGATCTTCCGGATCTGGGCATACAACGGGGAAAGGGCTGGATACATTTTTTTGTATACCCGGTCGTACAGCTGCCGATACAGGGCCGCATGGGCCGGATCCGGGTCAAACACGGTTTCTGTCTGAATCATGTGTCGGGCCGCTGCAGCGATATCCGGATAGATTCCCACGCCTGTGGCCGTGATCATGGCAGCACCCAGACCGCTGGTTTCATGGGTGTTGCCCCGGATCATGGGGAGATTGAAAATATCCGCTGCAATCTGGCAGATCTGGCCGCTCTGGGAGGCCCCGCCGGAAACCACGGCTTTTTTCACCCGGATCCTGGATTTTTTCTCGATTTTTTCCCTGCCTTCCAGCAGGGCAAACGCCAGTCCTTCGATCACGGCCCGGTACACATGATTCCGGTCATGCACATCGCCAAATCCGATCATGGCGCCCTTGGCCCCAGGAGATGCCAGTCCTGGCCCCCAGTAGGGCTGGACCATCAGGCCCATGGCACCGGGAGATGTCCGTTCCAGGCACTGGTCCAGAAGCTGTTCCGGCGGCACCCCCAGCGCGTCTGCTTCGGCCACCTCCTTGTGGGCAAACTGGTCCTTGAACCAGGAAATCATCCAGAACCCCCGCAAAATCTCCACCTCCGGATTGTAATATCCCGGCATGGGAGACGGGTACGGCGGCAACAGAGGCAGGGTTTCAAAATACCGGTTTGACACGGTCTGGACCGTGGCTGTGGTACCGAAACTTAAATTGACCATGTCCGGCCCTGCCACCCCGGCGCCCAGGGTTTCACACCCTTTGTCCGATCCGCAGGCAATTACTGGAATACCCGGCGCAATGCCGGTTGCGTCCGACGCCGCCTGTGATACCCTGCCGATGATCTCCCCGGCCAAAACCAGACGGGGCAGTTTTTCCATGGGAACCGGAAACAGGATCCTGGCCAGATTGAACCGCTTTTGCGCCCAGCAGTGACGTTTGTAATCAAATGGCAGATAACCGATCTGGCTGGCCAGTGCATCGGCAAACACGCCGGTGAGCCGGTGGTTCAGAAATCCGGACACCTGGACATATTTATGGGTGTGTTCCCAGATCTCCGGCTGATGCTGCATGATCCAGTTGCACTTGCCCAGGGCATGATTTTCTTTGAGAATATCGCCCAGCACCGGCACCTTGTATCCCAACCGCAACCAAGAGGAGTTACCGGTCTGCGGATCAGCCCGGCGCTGATCCATCCAGGTGATGGCCGGCCGGAGCACTTTTCCCTGCCGGTCCAGGTTCACCAGGGTGTTGCGCAGCGTGGTCACGCCGATACCGGCGATATTGTCAAAAAACTGCGGGGCGGTCTGTTTGAGTTTCCGGCACGCCGTCTTCAGGCTGTGCCAGTAGATGTCGGGGTCCTGCTCAGCCCGGCCCGGCCCGGAACTGACACAGGGCGCATAGCATTCTTTCACCCGTGCCGCCATTTCGCCGTTCACGGCAAAAATCATGGCCCGCAGGCTCTGGGTACCGCAGTCAACTGCCAGGAGATACCGGTCTCTCATCAGACTCCTCTGGGTTTCAAGTCAGGCCGGAGGACTTGCCGGACAATGGTTTCTGTTAAACCAGATCACCGGCATTTATTCAAGACCAAAATCAATGGGCCGATTTTGTATTTTCAAAACCCGTCTCCGATGATATGATTCCCGGCTTATGAATCAACCGACACCCTGGAGTGGCAAATGAATACAAGAATCAAGATCAGAGGATATCATACCGACCTGTACCAGCATGTCAACAATGCCAGGTATCTGGAGTTCCTGGAGGAGGCCCGGTGGCAACTGCTGGAAGACCACATGGATCTGGAAACATTCATGAAGAGCGGATTTTTGTTTTTTGTCGTGAATATCAATATCTCCTACCGCAGCCCGGCCCGGGTGGGAGACACTGTCCTGGTCCGGTCCGGACTCAAGAAATTCGGCAACAAAAGCGTCGTGATGCGGCAGCAGATACTGAACAAGGCCACCGGCACCGTGTGCGTGGATGCGGACGTCACCTTTGTCATCGCCGACACCGGGGGCCGGCCCTTGACCCTGGAATCAGAACTCAAGGAGAAACTGATGCAGATCCCTTTTTTTGAGGAATGATCCGGCAGAGCGGTCTTTGGGGTTTCAATCGGTGCCGGAGGATCTACCTGGCATTGGGAATGAACAATGTCTTGTCCAGCAGCTTGAATGCGGCAATCATGTTTTGGGCTTTTTCACCGGTGATCCAGTCGGAAAACTGCGTTGCTGCCTCATAATTGACGTTTTGGCACCGATCCGGGTTCACGGCCATGACACTGTACTGATTTTTCAGAAAATCATCGCCTTCCACCAGAATTTTTAATTTCGGGTTCCCTTTGGCGGTGTGTTCATATTTGATATAGGTGCCCCGGTCCGTCATGGTATAACCGTTTTTTTCCCCGGTCATATTGATGGTAGCCAGCATGCCCTGTCCGGTCTGGACATACCAGGATTCGGTTTCCGGGATGGGCAGTCCGGCGGATTTCCACAGGGCCAGTTCTTTTTTATGGGTACCGGAATTGTCTCCCCGGCTGACAAAAACGGCCTGATCGGATTCGATATTTTTTAACGCATTGCTGACGGAGCTGCCTTTAATGTTTGCGGGATCTGATGCCGGACCGATTATCACAAAATCATTGTACATGATTTCCCGGCGGTCCACTCCAAACCCGCTGGCAACAAACTGCTTTTCGGCTCCGGGCGCATGGACCATCAGCACATCCGCATCGCAGTTTTCCCCCAGTTTCAGGGCCTTGCCCGTCCCGGTGGCCACCCATTTCAATTCGATCCCTGTATCCCGGGTGAATTCCGGGGCCAGATACTCCAGAAGTCCGGTATTGTCGGTACTCGTGGTGGTTGCCATCATCAGTTCCCGGGAGGAATCTCCCAGCACCGGGGTGACAAACAGACAAAAAAACATCACGGTCACAGCCAGTTTCAACATAAATTTCATAGAGCCTCCTCGTTTTTGGTTTTTCTTATACTGCATGAGCCAATTATAACCATTAACAACTCAAGTCAACAAAAATCTATTTAAATTACTAATATTAACTTAAAATAACCAATTTGCCGACATCGCTGTTTTCTCTGACTGTACCGACATACAAAAGGCCGTGAAAAACCTGTTCAGGTTTTTCACGGCCTTTTTTGTTTTCTATCCCCGGCTGTTTTTACCGGCAATCAACCAAGGTTTTTATTTCAGGGACTTCACCGCTTCTGTCAGCTCCGGCATGAACTCCAGAATATCTTCCACAATCCCCACGTCCGCCACCTGGAAAATCGGGGCTTTGGGGTTTTTGTTCACCGCCACGATAAAGGGGTTGCCCTTGACCCCGCCCAGGTGCTGGAATGATCCAGAGATCCCCATGGCCATGTACACCTTGGGTTTGACGGTCTGTCCGGAAGTACCTACCTGGCGGGACTTTTCCAGCCATTTGGCATCCACGATAGGCCGGGAACAGGAGACCACAGCCCCCATGGCATCGGCCAGTTCCTGGGCGATCTCGATATTTTCCTCGTCTTCGATCCCCCGGCCCACGGATACCAGGACATCGGCTTTGGTGATATCTACATCACCGACTTCAGCTTCCACCACTTCCAGAAATTTTCTTTTGGCGCTCAGATCCTTGACATCACCGGATTTGTCCACCACACTGCCGCCGGCGGATGTGTCTTCGGTCGGCGCAAAAGACCCCGGCCGGATGGTGATCACCGCCCCGGCGGAAATATCGGATGTCACGTGGGTATACACCGCGCCGCCCAGTTCCTGGCGGACCATTTTCAGGGTGTTGCCGTCCAGACCTTCCAAATCAACGATATCCGCCGCAAACGCGGCATCCATTTTTACGGACAGGCCCGGTGCCAAGTCCATGCCAAAGGTATCATGGGGAACCAGAATCAGGGCATCATGGGGCAGCACATCCAAAAGCGCTTTTCGAATCAGTTCAGCATTGGGATAGGCCAGGTCTGCATGATCGATCTTGATGACCTCTTTGTAGATCCCGGTCATGGCCTGGGCCACTTTGTCCAGATCCCCGCCGGAACCTGCCACCACCGCGGTTACGGATGCGGAGGGGTCTATTTTTTTTGCCGCATCCGGGTACTCCAATGCCACATCTTCTGCAGCCCCGTTCTTGAATGGAATATATGCAAAAATCTGTGTCATGATCAAAGTCCTCCTTTGGCTTTCAGCTTTTCAATCAGTTTTTCAATGATCTCGTCGGTGGAGCCTTCCAGCATTTCCGCGCCGTCCCCAAGATCGGGAGCAAAGTAATCCACCCGCCGGGTCCTGGCGCCTGCCTCGCCCACGGTAGCGGAATCGATTCCCAGATCGGATGCACTTTTCACCGGCACATCCACGCTGGCTACCTTGCGGATACCCCGAATTCCCACATACCGGGGCTCATTGATACCGGTCTGGATGGACAGCACACAGGGGAGCTGAATCTCATTCATCTCCTGGTTGCCGCCTTCGATTTCCCGACCCACCTTGATGGCTGTGTCATTGACCACTTCAATCTTGTTCACCAGCGATGCATACGGGTAATCCAGCATGGCAGCCAGCATACCGCCCACCTGACCCGCGCCTTCATCCGCCTGGGCACCGGTGAGGATCAGGTCGTATTTGCCTTTTTCGATTTCCGCCCTGAGGATGGCGGCAATGCCTTTGCCGTCCGATCCCTCGAACGCATCATCACTGAGCAGAACGCCATTGTTAGCACCCATGGCCATTTCTCGCCGCAAGACCTCTTCAGACTCGTCATCACCCACCGTGACCACGGTCACGCTGCCGCCCACATTGTCCACGATCTGAATGGCTTCTTCCACCGCATAGTTATCCCATTCATTCACCGAATAGACCAGGTCGTCCCGGTCCAGATCGTTTCCGGCTGAATTGAGTTCAAATTCGTTCTCCGCAGTATCCGGAACCCGCTTGACACATACTAAAATTTCCATTTATTACCTCCTTTACTTGTGTAGGCAAAAACCGGTTTTATCCAAGTTTCGCCCGCTTTGTTTTAAACCGTTTATGCTAAATGCCGGGCAATCAGTTCCGTAAAATCCAGTGCCTCCATTTCCCCTTCCTTGCCGGCCACCTTGATGGCATCCTGGATGTTCACCAGGCAGAAGGGGCAGGCCGTCACGATCACATTGGCACCGGCTTCCGCCGCCATGTTCACCCGCAAAACACCCATGCGGGTGTCCTCTTCCGGCTCATAAAAGAGCATGAGCCCGCCGCCGCCGCAGCAGAACGACCGGTCCCGGCTCTTTTCCAGTTCCACCCGGGTCAGACCGTCAATGGCATCCAGGGCCTGCCGGGGATCCTCGTAAATCCCGTTGTGCCGCCCCAGGTAACAGGGATCATGATACACATACACTTTTTCCGGATGCAGGCAGGATTTGAGGGACAATGCCCCGCCGGCGACCTTTTCCGCCACCACCTGGCTGATATGCCGCACCGGGGGCAGACCGGTATAATCGTTTTTCAGGGCATTGTAGGCATGGGGATCGGCCGTGACAATCTGCTTGACACCGGTGGCCAGAATCGCTTCGGTATTCTGCTCTTTGAGATCCTGATACAGCATCTCCTCGCCGAACCGGAGCACCTCGTTGCCGCTGTCTTTTTCATCCTTGCCCAGAATCCCGAAATCCACGCCGGCCCGATGCAGGATCATGGCGGTGCGACGGGCGATCTCCTGAATATTGTCATCATAAGATGTGATGCTGTCCACAAAATACAGGGTATCGGCAGACTCCTTGGTCAGATCCTTGACAGGGTATTCGGCCTTGAACTCTTTTTCCAGGGCCCAGTCCGCCCGCTTCTTCTCCATCTTTCCGTAAGGGTTGCCGCGTTTTTCCAGGGCTTTCAACGGCTTTTGCAGGGACTGGGGTACCAGGCCCTCATCCACCATGCCCCGCCGCAGGTCCACCATTTTATCAATGTATTCAATGGCCAGGGGACACTCTTCTTCGCAAGCCCCGCAGGTGGTGCAGGACCATATTTCATCCTCGGTGTAGATATCTTCCACCAGCATCTTGCTTTTGTAGATTTCTCCGGACAACGGGTAGTTTTTGAACATCAGGTCCCGGGCCTTGATGGAGATGAACCGAGGTGACAGGGGCCTTCCCACGGCATTGGCCGGGCACTGATCGGAACACCGGCCGCAGTCGGCACACGAATAAAAATCCAGCATGTGCTTCCAGGTAAAGTCTTCGAGTTTTTTGACGCCGAAAGATTCCAGATCGTCCAGCTGCGCTTCGGAAACCCCGTGTCTGACCGGCTTGATCTTGCCTTTGTCCAGGCGCATGAAAAACACGTTGAAAATCGAAGTGATAACATGAAAATGTTTGCCCAGCGGCAGAAAGCACAGAAAAAAGAAAAAGGTGACATCATGCAGAAAATAGGAAAAAATATGAAGCCCCTGAAGAAAATTCAAGGAAGCCCCGTTCAATATATGAGTGAAGATCCATACCAGTGAGAGCGGGGCCAAAAAATGCCATTCCCCGGTCTGCTGATAGGCAAAGGCCAGTTCAGATGCCTCGAACAGGCTTTCTGAGATCATCAGCGTACCGATAATGCCAAGTACGAACACGGCTTCTGCGGTATGGTCCTTGCCGTATTTTTCCGGCACCGCATACCGGGCCGGCTTGAAAATTCCCCGGCGGACACCCGCCACAATACAGGCGATCAGCACAAAGGTGGCGGCATAATCTTTTAAAAAGTTATACACACTTCCCAGCCAGCCCCCGAAACCCGGCATCACAAACCCGTCTGAAAACCCCATAATCACCAGGGACACGGACCGGATGGACAGAATCAGAAAACCGGCAAAAATGAATATATGCAGCACCCCTGCCAGCATGTACCGGGGCTGTTTAACCTGCCCCAGCCAGATGGTGATCAGCCGGAGGATACGCTGGCCGATGCGGTCCAGCCGGTAGTCCGGGGCCGCCCGGACCAGGGGCGCCAGACGCCGGGCCATGATATAGGCGAACAGGCCTATCCCCACCACAGGCAGAATAAAGGACAGAATGGCTGCCGGAAATATTCCAAAAAATTGATAACTTGCCGGACCAATGATTGAAGACATTTACTGTTTCCTCCAAAAAATTCTTTTGTGCTGTTGAATAAAAACTCACTGAGCTTTAATAAAGATGGCGATTCCCGTCAAGCAAAATCCCGAATTCAAAACCATTTAAAAACTGGCCCCCGTTCAGGCGCTGTATGGAATTTACCCCTCCTTCACCCCATTCAGATACAGATCCACCAAAGGGTCTGCCATGGCCACCAGGTCATACCGCCCCCCGGCGGAAACCCATGTGGAGATCACCCCTTCCACGGCGCCCAGGATGAACCGCTTCACCAGACCCACAAACAGATCCTGGCGGATGGCGCCTTCGATCTGTCCCTGCTCGATGATATCGGACAACAGATCCAGATACATCTTTGAGATATCCTTGATCTGGGACTGGATATCCCGCAGATACCGGACTTCGGACTGAAATATCACCGCCATATTCCGGTCGTTCTGAAATTCCTGCAGATGACAGCGGATCAGGTTTCTGAATTTCTCCTCTGCCGTTTTTCCGGCAGCCACCGCAGTGTTCATCTTGTCAAAAACAATGCCGGTCTTGTAATTGATATACTGATACAGGATATCATCCTTGTTTTTGAAATACAGATACAGTGTCCCGTCCGCCACCCCGGCCCGGGACGCGATCTGGGAAATGGTGGCCTTGTAGAACCCGTATTTTGCAAACACCGCCCCTGCATTGTCCAGAATATTGTGATATTTTTCCGATCTGTTTTTCTGCAAAACCACCTCTCATCCACTACTGATAAAATGAATAATAATTCATTATCTAACATTAGTTTTTTATCAATGTCAAGTGGATATACATCATGGAACATTAATGCAATTTGTTTTTTTATTCTTTTTTTACAGATATTTATAGTTAAATATTCATTTGTCATTGGATAATCGTCCCAGAAGTATACCGATCTTTTTTGAATGAATATAAATTCATTCCATGATAATCCTTGCTTTTCACGCATTTTCATGACAAAAAAATAATGAAAAGATCTATTTTCAACCGCCACAAACCAATGGGAGCGAAACCATGTCACATCATCATACCCCTGATTTTCAAACCGCACTGGATACCGGGCGGCCCCCCAATATCAGAAAACTGTTCCCCCATTCCAACGCCTTGATTGTCAGCGGCAAATACATTGACCAGGCCATGCTCAAAAAAGGCAAGTGCATGACCATTGCCGCCAACGGCAGAAACGCCTTCGTTATCCGGGGTGCCCTGGCTGCGGCCCAGCAGGCCAACGCCGCCATCATCATCGAGATCGCCCGGTCCGAAGGCGGCACCAGTGCCTACTGCGCGGTCAACCTGTGGAACATCGCCCGGCAGACGGACGCGTTCATGAACGAGCTGGGTATCACCATACCGGTGGCCATCCATGCCGACCATTTCGGCATCAAGACCCCGGCAGACATCGAACCGGCCAAAACCGAAATTCCGTCTCTGTTCGATGCGGGTATCACCTCCATTGCCATTGACGCCTCCCATATGCCCGATGATCAGAACCTGCTGGCCAATCTGGAACTGGCATCGTTTGTCCCGACCTGGGCCGGCCTGGAAACCGAAGTGGGGGAAATCAAAGGCAAACTGGGGTTGTCCACGGCCCAGGAAGCCCTGTTTTTGATCCAGGGACTGAACGCCCACGGCATTTTTCCGGACTGGATCGCGCTGAACAACGGAACCACCCACGGGATCGAGCAAAGCGATGCCGGCATTGACGTCGCCTTGACCGCGCAGATCCATGAGGCATTAAGCCCTTACCGGGTGTCCGGGGCGCAGCACGGCACCTCTGGCAACAGCTCGGACCGGCTCCGGCAGATCGCTGAACAGACCCGCACCACCAAAGCCAATGTGGCCACGGCCCTGCAGATGATCTCCTGGGGGGTTCAGGTCAATGATTACGGCAATGCCATTCTGGATGACAACGGTGATTTTATCAAAGAGCCGGACAAGGGCGTGGATGAAAACATTTGGCAGCAGATGCTGGCATATGCCAAAGATCACAGCCTGACTGGCGGCAATTTCAAAAAACTCAACGCCCCGTTTGAAAACCGCCTGCTGGCCCAGTCCAGGGAAATCCGGGAACGGATGGCCCGGGGAGTCCAGGCATTTGTCTATACCCTGCTCACAGATGTGTTCCACGCAAAAGATACGGCGGATATCGTCTTATCCCATATTCTGGAAACCCGGTCCCATGATCCGGGGATGAAAGCCAAAACCATTGAACCCATGGAAGAATGGACCAAAGAAAAAATCCGGGAAAAAGCGTCAAAAATCAGTTCGGAAAAAGGCCCTGAAGGGGATTTTGACGACTGAGCCCATTCAACCGTGAAAGGGTCGCTCTCTTGTGGGCGACCCATCGGTTTCATGGGCCTGCTTGGCCCGGGACCAGAACGCTTCTTTTTCCGATGCGGACAGGGCATCGAGGATGACATTTTTTTCGGACAGATCCGCCTCCATCAGACGGAACCGGCTCTCAAACTTGGCCGTGGCCCGGGCCAGTGCGGTTTCAGGATGAAATCCGGCAAACCGTGCCACATTCACCAGAGAAAACAAAACATCTCCGAATTCCAGCATGACGGCGTCTTTGTCTTTCTGCGCCAGCGCGGATTCAAATTCAGCGATTTCACTTTTCACCGTATCCAGGACCTGGTGGATGTTTTCCCATTCAAATCCTTTGTTCACGGCGGATTTGGACACTTTCATGGCCCGCAGAAGACCGGGCATGCCCCTGGGAACCTCATCCATGGCAGATGACCGGACTGAACCGCTTTTTTCACGGAGCTTGATCCGTTCCCACTGATCCAGCAGCTCGTCCCGGGTGTTTACCACGGCATCGCCATATACGTGGGGATGGCGCCGGATCATTTTTTCCCTGACCATGGCCATTACCCGGGACATGGGAATCCGGCCGGAATCATGAAATATTTCCATGATAAACACAATCTGGAACAGCACATCCCCCATCTCTTCACAGGTGTTGTCCAGATCCTGGTCGGCCAGGGCCTGCTGGAGTTCATACACCTCTTCCACCAGACATTTCCACATGGTTTCCGGCGTCTGGCGCCGGTCCCATTCACACCCGTTTTTTCCCCGTAACGTCCGGATCACCTCCAGGACAGGGGCCAATGATTCCAATGGAACCACCCTCCTTTGTCTGTGCATTGTCCGATCTGGGCTTCTGCTTATCCAGCCGGTCCAGAAAATCCATCCGCAGATTTTGGGAAATGAACACCGTCATGGTCCGGGAAATCTGCGCCAGATACGGAGCAGTTATGGATCGATTCATCAGAGCCGTGGGCCCTGACAGGACGAATGATGTCAGCATCATAAACAGCACCGAAGCGATCAGGATCCCTTTGCCGGTTCCGAAAATCAGACCGAAGGTCCGATCCACCCACCCCAGAAACACCACATGCATCAATTGACGGATCAGCGCGGCCAAAAGTCCCACCAGAATCACGATACCGCAGAACAGCACACTGAAACTGACCAGATGTCGGATTCCCGGAGTCTGAATCAGAAATTGCAGATGGGGCGACAGCATAAAGTAATAGTTGAACGCCCCGTAAAATCCGGCGATCACCCCCACAATGCCGGACACTTCCCGGATCAATCCCCGAAACGCGCCCCGGATCATGCAGAACAGCACGATTACCAGAACCATCAGATCAAAACCGTTCATGGATTCCCTTTCAATCGCCTTTTTCAAAGATCTTCACAAATAGCAACTCCCCCGGCTTCCCGTCAAGATTTTTATTGACCTTTTATCAAATAAAATGCACCCTATCGTCCATGACAACCCTTGAGTTTGACAACATATCCATCGCGCAGCAGCTGTTTGGATTCCACAACACCCATCTGGATAAAATTGCCAAACGGTTCGGGGTTACCATCCATTCACGGGGCGGGGCGGTTACCATTTCCGGTCCTGACCCGGCAGTGGGTCAGGTTCAGTCTCTGCTATTGCAGCTGTATCCGCTTTTCAAGGAAAAAATTCCTGTGGAACCCGGAGACCTGGACGCGGCCATCGCCCTGATCAAAAAAGATCCGGATGCCCGGCTTGAAGCCCTGTTCATGCACACCGTATTCACCACCGCCAGAAACAAGCCGGTCCGGCCCAGAAGCCTGAACCAGGTCAAGTACGTCCAGGCCATTGAAACCAGCGATATCCTGTTTGCCATCGGTCCAGCCGGCACCGGAAAAACTTATCTGGCCATGGCCATGGCCATGGCGGCTTTTGCCAGAGGCGACATTCGAAAAATCATTCTCACCCGTCCGGCTGTCGAAGCTGGCGAAGCACTGGGCTTTCTGCCCGGGGATCTGGCGGAAAAAATCAATCCCTATCTTCGGCCCCTGTATGACGCTTTGTACGACCTGATCGATTTTGAAAAAGCCCGGGCCTATATTGAACAGGAAATCATAGAAATCGCCCCCATCGCCTTCATGCGGGGCAGAACCCTGAACAATGCATTTATCATTCTGGACGAGGCTCAGAACACGACGTCTCAGCAGATGAAAATGTTTTTAACCCGAATCGGATACGGTTCCAAAGCCATTGTGACCGGGGACATCACCCAGATCGATCTGCCGTCCGGCAGAAAATCCGGCCTGGTGGAAGTCAGAAAAGTCCTCTCTCACATCAAGGGGATCGAATTCATCCATTTTTCCAGGGATGATGTGGTACGGCATCAGCTGGTATCCGATATCATTGACGCATATGAAAAAAACAAAATTTAGCATCTGGCTGGAAACGGTCACCAGTTTTATTTTGTCCACCCCCTACCTGCTGTGGGTCATGCTGATAGGAATCACGGTGATGTTCACTTTTTTCCAGACACCGGAACAGCAGCATCAGACCATTTATGCCTATGAGATCGGTGATGTGGCTCAGCGGGACGTCAAAGCCCCCAGGGACTTGCTGGTCGAAGACCGGGAAGTGTCTGAAGAACGGCGAAATCAGGCCCGGGATATGGTCCGCATGGTGTATGACCTGGATGCGGAGCTGCTTTCCCGGATCCAGGCCGATGTCGAAGCGGCCATGGCAATCGGCCGTGCCCTGTTCGAGACACTCCCTGCCCAAAACAGCAGGAACGGCACGGCAGCTCAACAAATTCCCGACCCCACCTTTGCCATGGTTCTGGAAACCAAGCCCCTGTTCGAAGAAAAACTGGGACTGGAAATCAGTGAAGGCGCGTATTCCATCCTGCATAAACACCGGTTCGATCCGGACATCACCCAAAAGATCCAGACCATCCTGGACAAGGTGCTTTCCAACGGCGTGGTGGCGAACAAGGAAATTCTGCTGGAACAGGAACACAAGGGAATTGTTCTGAGAAACATCAGATCCAATGAAGAACAGGAGGTCAACAACCTCAAAGTGTTTTACGGGCCGGATCAGGCCAAGGCCATGGTCAGAATCGTGGGCGAACCGCTGCTCAAAAAGGTCAACTACAACCTGACCAACCTGATTGTGGACATCTGCCAGCGCCTGCTCAAACCCAACATATTCATGAACAAAAACGAGACCCAGGCGCGGATTTCAGCGGCCCAGGCCACCATCAACCCGGTCATGTATCAGATCAAGGCCGGAGAGATGATCCTCCGGGAAGGCGAGCGGGTCACCAAGACCAATCTGATCAAACTCAACGCCCTCCAGGAACAGGCCGTTGTCAAAACGGTATACTTATCCGCCACCGGGGTTGCGCTGATCACGTTCACCCTGCTGCTGGTGTCCTATTTTCTGTTTTTCAAACACCACACCGCCCTGGAAAAAGACCACAACAAACATATGATCTTCCTGGCTCTCGGGCTGATCCTGTATTTAGGGGTTGTCAAACTGTCCACCTACCTGGTTCAGTCAGCCGATCCGAACCAGGCCTGGGATCTGGGGTCCGCCTCTTTTTTCATGGCCATTCCTTTGCCGGCCGCCGCCATGATCTGCTGCCTGTTTCTGGGATTCGGTATCGCGGTCTATTTTTCCCTGGTGCTGTCCGTTCTGGCAAGCATCTCTTTTGGCGGCAGTTTCGAAGCATTTATATTTTTTCTTTTGAGCTGCAGCATGGCCGCGTTCTGGGCCCAGGCCCGGCAGACCCGTAAAAATTTCATCATGGCCGGCGTCAAGCTGGCGATTTTCAATTCGTTTCTGGCGGTGGCCTTAGGTTTTTATTCCCTGGCCCAGCCCGATCCGATGATCCTTGCCAGAGAAGTGATCATCGCTTTCTGCGGCGGAATCTTTTCCGCGGTGCTCACCATTGGGTTCTGTCCGTTGATTGAAGTCATTTTCGATTACACCACCGAAGCCAAGCTGCTCGAGCTGGCCAACCTGGATCAGCCGCTGATCAAAAAGCTGATGATCGAAGCCCCGGGCACTTACAATCACAGCGTGATCGTGGCCACCCTGGCGGAGGCGGCCGCGTCCGCCATCCATGCCAACAGTCTCAAGGCCAAGGTCATGGCCTATTATCACGACATCGGCAAGCTGGACAAGATCATGTATTTCATTGAAAACCAGGCGGACGGAAAAAACCGGCATGACAAGCTCTCGCCATCCATGTCCGCGCTCATCCTCATCCAGCATGTCAAAAAAGGGGTGGGACTGGCCAAAACCCATAAACTGGGCGATGAAATCATCGAAGGCATCACCCAGCACCACGGCACATCCCTGATCAAATTTTTCTACAACAAGGCATTGAAAAGCGGGAAAGACAATGTGGAAGAGGGAAACTTCAGATATCCCGGCCCCAAACCCCAGACCCGGGAGACCGGCATTGTCATGCTGGCGGATGTCGTGGAGGCGGCGGTGCGGGCCTTGGACCGGCCCACGCCCTCCAGAATCCGGGGGCGGGTCAAGGAACTGATCAACGATATTTTTGCCGACGGCCAGCTGGAAGAATGCGAACTCACCCTCAAGGATCTTCACCAGATCGCCAAGAGCTTCAACAATATCCTGACCAGCATTTACCACAGCCGGATTGAATACACGGACAAACCCCAGGAAAAGAAAAAAGAAAAACATGACAGCGCTTCAGATACTGATCGACAACCGTCAAAAACCAATGGTGTCCACCCCAATTCTGCGCAAAAAGACCGAACAGATCTTAAGCGCCTTGGGCTGTAACCACCACGAACTCTCGATTGTAATCATGGATGACGCACAGATCCAGGCACTGAACCATGATTTCCGGGGCATTGACCAGCCTACCAATGTGCTGTCCTTTCCCATGCAGGAAGGGGAATTTTCAAACATTACCCCCGGGCTGCTGGGAGATGTGGTCATCTCGGCCCAGACAGCTGCCAGAGAAGCGCAAGACGCGGGAATCACCCTGGAGGAACGGATGTCCCAGCTGCTGGTCCACGGCATTCTTCATCTGGTGGGATTTGACCATGAGACCGGTGAAGAAGATGCCCGGCACATGGAAATCAAAAGCCTGGCGCTGTTGAAGCTGATTGAACCTGATAACCCGGATTTACCGGTATTCTGAAACCGGGAAAGGAATAACGACATGGCAGAACTGGCTGTAAATGTAGACCATGTGGCCACCCTGCGCCAGGCCCGGGGGGTCGATTATCCGGATCCCATCGCTGCGGCCGTGGCTGCGGAGACCGCCGGTGCGGACGCCATTGTGGTGCACCTGAGAGAAGACCGCCGTCATATTCAGGACCGGGACGTGCGCCTGCTCCGGCAGATCGTCAAGTCCAGACTCATTCTGGAAATGGCCGCCACCAGTGAAATGCTGGGCATCGCGCTGGACGTCATGCCCGATACGGTGACCCTGGTCCCGGAAAAAAGAGAAGAGGTAACCACAGAAGGGGGGCTGGATCTGATCACCCATCAACACAGCGTCCAGGATGCGATCTCCACCCTGAAAAACGCCGGTATCCAGGTATGCATCTTCATTGACCCGGATCTGGACCAGATCAAGATCGCCCA
>JAABTO010000182.1 GCA_011389835.1 Desulfotignum sp.
CCATGCGCTTTACCGCAGACAATGTCCAGGGCATGGGATACCTGGAAATGACCGGTTATTGAAACACTTCGCACGCTTTTTTCAAGGGTGTGCCTGAGCGCGATGCATACGTAGCAGCATGTCTGCGCAGATCATGATGTCAGCGACTTTTTGTGGCAGAAATGCAACTTCAACCTCTCTCTAAGATTTTTGAAATTTCCAATGATGCCTGCCTCAGCATCTCCCCAACACTGTCTGTAGAGAAAAATCTTGGTCCAAATATTGCATTTCAAAATACTTTATGATCGCACCATGAATTAAAATCGATCATCTATAGGAAAAAGGGGGATTTACTATGCAAAAAAAACTTTTCATTATCATTTTTTCCCTGCATTTGGCTCTTGGTTTCGCAGGACTTGGGTTCGCAGCCAAAGTGCCGGCCCCTGCTCAAGGAGGAGATGGCTTTGAGGCTGTTACATTGGAAAAGGCAAAGCAACTCTTTGAGGATGGTGTTACCGTTGTTGCCTGCCATAGCCATACGACCGATTTTATGAAAGGGCACCCGGAAGGAACGATTCATATCACCTGCCTGGTCCCCAAAGATCATAAAAAAGTCGATATGCCTTTAAGTAACGTAGACTTTGACATCGCGCAATTGCCGGCGGATAAAAACACGCCCATTATGACATACTGCGCATCGAGCAATTGATGGAAATCCTATCACGCCGCCAGGCTGGCGGTTGAAAACGGCTATAAAAATGTTTACTGGATGAGAGATGGAATCAATGGCTGGAAAAATGCAGGATATCCAGTTGTCGGTCAAGTCGAGCTTCTCAATGAACTGATGGCTTTGAATGAAAATGACTTCACTGCGCTTTGCCTCTGTGAAAATGACGCCAGAAAATTGAAAAACTGTACGTTTGTTGATTTCAGGGACAAGGCACTTTATGACCAGGGCCATGTCAAAGGGGCCAACCATGTCGATTATGCGGACATGTTCTCCAAACCCATGATGGAAGAGTTGAACAAGAGCAACAGTTTGGTCATCATACATGATGATCCGGTTGTTGCAGGCGTTATTGCGGCAACACTTAAACTGATGGATTACCCCGACATTTATATCCTCAGATAATTTTTAATCCCATGAAATTTGATTCTGGTGCGATCATTTTTTTATTCACGCCTTAAAGACTTTTCAA
The DNA here is from genome assembly GCA_011389835.1 of Desulfotignum sp. Taxonomy (GTDB): domain Bacteria; phylum Desulfobacterota; class Desulfobacteria; order Desulfobacterales; family Desulfobacteraceae; genus Desulfotignum. Next base: position 1,179 of record JAABTO010000182.1, read on the forward strand.
TTGCTTCAACAATGCATTCCAGAGATTTTTTCGGGTTTATCGCTTGCCCTGTTTTTTTTGCAGCCTGCCTGATTGCGGGATCAGACAGGCATTGTTCCAGGGCAGCCGTAAGCCGGGATTCGGTTAATGCGGCTCTGGGAACCGGTTTTGGCCCCAGACGGGATAAAAAAATTCTTCTGCCGTGATAATATTGATCCAGGATATGCGGCACAATGACCTGGGGAACGCCTGAAGCACCTGCCGTGGCTGTTGTTCCGGCTCCGCCGTGATGGATGACGGCATCCAGTTTGGGAAACAGCTGCAAATGCGGATAATCACGGATAAAAAAGACATCTTCCCCTGCGGCATATTCTGTTGAGACCCCATGAAGCTGTGGCAGAATGATGCGCCGGCCAAGATTTCCCGCCGCCTTGATCAAAATGGGGACGATTTTTTTCTGGTCTTTGGCCGGCATGCTCCCGAATCCGGCATAAACCGGCCGTGGATTGTTTTCAATAAATCTGTCCAGTGCCGGCACCTGCTCCGGGGAAAGTTCCAGGTGAGGGTACCCGGTCTGAACCCATGTCTGTTTGACATCCCCGGGCATTTCGGCAATCTCTTTGTCAGCGGCAACAATGGTATTTTTTCCCAGGATATGGTCCAGGGCATTGGATACCCGATCCAGCCCATGTTTTTTTCTGTATCGGTTGATCAAAAAGGTGATATTGAATCGATCCAGCAGCTCTGCCGTTTTCCATGACATTTTGTTGATGAAACAGGGAAGGGTGTTGTGGGTCTGCAAAGTTGGAAACGGGTGAAACCGGGATGGGAAAAGCTGTGGGGTAAAGGCGATATACCGGTATTTGACTTTCCGGGTCTCGGCGACCGAAGCCAGCCCGAACATCAGAGAAGACCCCAGGACCAGATCCGCCTGCCCGATGATGTCCGGCAACCATCTGAACTGGACATCCAGTTCTTTTCTCACAAATGAAACAAAGGCCAGGCTGGAACGAAGCGTTTTTGCATTCTGAAATCCGTCGATAAACGCAGACACATCTGCGCCAAACCCCTGATAGGGGCATCCCAGTCTGGCGGCCCATGATGCTTTTTCCGGGGGGCCCAGCAAAACCGCATCATGGCCTGACGCAGTCAAGGCCAGGCAGATGGCGATCATGGGCTGAACATCCCCTCTGGAGCCGGAGGTGGCAAGGATGATTTTCATATAATTCGAACCGTTATTCAATATCTGCCTGGTTCCGGGTCACTTCCGGGTCTATGGCAAGAATCTGCCCGATATCCATGATCTTGAACCGCTCTGAATCCAGGCGCTTGTCCTGGATATACCGGGCCAGGTCCAGGCCGGGATATCCTGCCGGCTCGTCTCCAAGATAAAACGTGCCCCACTGGGTGGGAATGAAATATTTTGCGCCCAGTTGTTCAAACCCTTGAACCGCCTCCGGGATGTTCATGTGATTGTAGGCCATGAACCACCTGGGATGGTAGGCTGTCGTGGCCATGAACGCATAGTCGATGCCCGGAAACCGCCGCCCGAACTCTTCAAACCCCTTGAAATACCCGGAATCCCCGCCGAAATACACGGTGACCTTCGGGGTGATCAAAAGCCAGGAGGCCCACAGGGTTGTGTTCCTGCCCTGGGTGATGCGCTGGGACCAGTGCTGCACCGGCAGGCAGATCAGCCGGACCCCGTTGCCCAGGTCCTGTTCCTCCCACCAGTCCATTTGCTGCACATCGGTTTTGTTCATGTTTTCAACCATCTGTTTCAGGCCCAAGGGCACAAAGACACGGGAATCGGCCGGCAGTTTTTTCATGGTGGCCCGGTCCAGGTGATCATAATGGTTATGGGAGATCAGGATGTTCGCTTTGGGCACCAGGCGGTTGAACGCTTCCAGGGTCAGGGCCGGCGGCGTGAACCGGGCCGGCACCAATGCCCGTTTAGAGAACATCGGGTCGGTAAGCCAGTACGTCTCATCGATACGGACCAGAAAGGTGTTGTGCCCGATCCACAGGATAAAATCGCCCTTTGTCTGTGCCAGGCGCTGTGCCGTGTCCGGCAGGACCGCCGGCAAAAAGGTTTTTTCCTCATCCGTGTAATCATTTTTAGAAGACAGTTTCCACCACAGCACATCCAGAAAACTCTTGTCCGGCATGGGCATCCAGGGGGCAAAAAACCGCCCGTCCTCCCCCACATGGGGTTTATACAGATCCGACACACGGGTCTGGGCCACCTGATCTTCCCAGGAGGCCTCTGAAAAGGTCTGTTTCTCTTTCGGCGTACAACCGGATAACGCCATCACCACCACCAGCCCGGTAATGATCAAAAACCAGCACTCAAAACACCCCTTGTCCCTGGGTTTCATAAAAATCAATGTCCTTTTCAAAAAGAGGTTTCAATCTTTCACAGAAACTATATATTGAGACAGGCAAAGTCAATCTGATTTGTCCTGCAACATAAACCAGGAGGATGTGTATATGTTATCACCCATAAAGATCGGCATCAGTTCCTGTCTGCTGGGCAAGCTTGTCCGGTATGACGGCGGTCACAGCCATGACCGGTTTCTCACCCAGACCCTGGGGATGTTCACCGAATATGTGCCGGTGTGCCCGGAAGTGGAATGCGGCATGCCCACCCCCAGAAACTCCCTGCGCCTGGAAGGGGATCCGGACAATCCCAGGCTGATCACCCGGAAAACCCGTGAGGATCACACCCGGCAGATGCAGACCTGGATCGAAAAAAAACTGCCTGAGCTGGAAAAACAACACCTGTGCGGATTCATTTTCAAGAGCAAATCCCCCAGCAGCGGCTTGTACCGCATCAAAGTGTACGGTGATGACGGCAAAGTGAGAAACAACGGGGTCGGACTGTTTGCCCGGGCATTCACTCAGCGGTTTCCCAGAATTCCCGTAGAAGAGGCCGGTCGTCTCAATGACCCCAAACTGCGGGAACATTTCATTGAAAATATCTTCACGCTCCAGCGGTGGCGTCAGTTTCTGGAAAACCGCCCCACCCTGGGAAAGCTGGTGGCCTTTCACACGGACAACAAACTGCTGATCCTCTCCCACAACCCGGAGATCTACCGGCAGATGGGCAAACTGGTGGCCGGCGGCAAACAGATGGATTTCAAGGACCTGCTGGACACCTATGAACAACTGTTGATCAAGGCCCTGAATCTGAAATCCACCATCAAGAAAAACATCAACGTACTCCAGCATGTCATGGGGTATTTTAAAACCGATCTGACCACCCCTGAAAAACAGGAACTGCTGACCAGTTTCGATCAGTACCGGGACGGATACGTGCCCCTGATCGTGCCGTTGACCCTGATCAGGCACTATGTGATGAAATATGATCAGCCATGGCTCAAAACCCAGACCTATCTGAACCCCCATCCTTTTGAACTGAAATTGAGAAATTATTTTTAACCATGGAAAAAAAAGCCCCTGTATTCCAGAAAATCTACGCGGATTATCTGGCCCGGGTCGCTGCCCTGGACCTGACAAACCAGTCCGGACACCTGGGCATCACCGTGGACGGCGACACCATCACGGTTGTTTTTTTCAATGAACCGCACACCATCACCCCGGATAAGGTCATGGACGCTCAGGGCAATCAGCCCACCCATGCCGTCAGCGTGATCCTGTGCAACTACCTGCTGCAGTGCCCGGAATTTCAGGACCTGGACTGCCGCATGATGACCTACAAGGATTTCCCGGATGCCATTCCCTATGTCCAGGGGTTTTACAACACAGCGGAAAAACCGGTTTCCCTTTATTTTGCCGGAAAAACAGATCTTCTGACCGACCGGTGCAAAGACCTGGGAGGCACATTCACTGATCTGGGAATTTCCTGTGACCTGGCCTGTCAATTTCAGGCCCTGCCAAACGTTCCGATTTTCATGACCTTCAATGACACGGACGAGGAATTCCCCGCCGAGTGCAAACTGCTGTTTGAAAAGCGTGCCGCCGCCTATCTGGACATGGAATGCCTGGCCATGATCGGCATGACCCTGGCGGAAAGACTCACCCGAAGCGGCGCAGGCCTGAACTGATCCGATGTCCGGAATGATATATCTCGCCCTGGCCATCCTGTTCTCCAGCGGCGTGGCCCTGAGCATGAAGGGCGGCAACCGGCCCACCGTCAATCTGTGGCAGTTTCTGGCGGTCAACTATGTGGTATGCACGGCCGGCCTCATCGCCTGGGGGGCCTGGAAAACCCTGGGTGACAACTCCATGTTCATCTGGCTTCTGGGCATGTTCACCGGAATCATGTACGTGCTGTGCCTGTGGCTTTTCAACAAAGCGATCCAGGCACAGGGCCTGGCCTTATCCACCACCCTGATGCGCCTGTCCGCCGCCGTCCCCACCCTGGGCTCCCTGATATTTTTCAGCGAAACCACGGGGGTTTTTCAGGCCCTGGGAATCTTACTGGCATTTCTGTGCCTGCCCCTGGCCAGCCGGGAACCGCTGCGGTTCAGACATCCGGAAAAAACCGCCTTCCACGGCATCCTGTGGGGTCTGCTGCTGTTTGCCGCTTACGGCGTCACAGACTTTGTCTTTAAAATCCAGGCGGAGCTGGCGCCCCAGGCCGACCCCAAAGCATTCATGGCCACCATTTTCGGCACCGCCCTGGTGTTCACCCTGCCCCGGCTCAAAGGCTTGACACCTCCCGGCCGGGCCTGTCTGTTCTGGGGCACGGCCCTGGGCACCACCAATGTCCTGGCCACCTGGTTCTGGATCCGGGCCCTGTCCCACCTGCCCGGCGCCATCGCCTACCCCACCCTGGGACTGGGCGTGATCGCCGTCACCACCCTGATCAGCCTGGTTTTCTGGAAAGAAACGCTCAGGCCGGCCAACTACCTGTTCCTGGCCATGGCCTGCGTAGCGATTTTTCTGATCAATGCGGGAGGGGCTTGATGCCCTTCGCCAATAATCCCTGTCATCTAAGATGAAAAAGCCAGCTGATTACGCCCACTGTTTTTAGCCTTGTACAAAGCCAGATCAGCAGCTGCGAGCAGTGAATCGACAGTATCATTTTTGTTTAAATCTGCATCGGCAATGCCGATACTAATCGTGATATTTACATCCCCGGATCTTGTGCGCATATTGCCATTGGCTATTTTACTTCTTATACGTTCAAAAACAACTTCTTTAACCGACTCGGCAGATTCGGGCACAATCAGTAAAAACTCTTCTCCTCCGTATCTTCCCATCAGATCATAGGGTCTAAGAATGCTTTTTACAGTTTTCACAAAACAGCACAGAACATCATCACCCACCTGATGACCGTACTTGTCATTGACATACTTGAAATGATCAATATCACACAGCCCAATGCTTAACCCGGATCCCATTCTTTTTGCGCGGCTCAGTTCACTATCCAGCCTCTCCATGATTGCGCGCCGGTTCGGGGCCCCGGTTAAAGAATCGTGTGTCGCCTCATGTTCCAGTTTCCGATTCAATGTTTTTAGTTGTTGTTTGACTGTTTTTTGATCGGTGATGTCTGTTAAAATTACGACAAGGTTTGATATTTTCCCTTT
>JAABTO010000183.1 GCA_011389835.1 Desulfotignum sp.
CCGCCGGGCCGGGTGGTGGGCGGCCGCATTCTGTTTCACGGCAACAATCTGCTGGACCTGGATATCAAAGCGTTGCGCAAAATCCGCGGGGCCGGCATTGCCATGATCTTTCAGGAGCCCATGACCTCGCTGAACCCGGTGTACACCATCGGCAACCAGATTGCGGAAATGTTCCGGCTCCACAAGGGATTCGGCAGGAAACAGGCCCTGGAAGCCGCCGTGGACATGCTGGACCGGGTCCAGATTCCTTCTCCCCACAAGCGGGTCCATGAATATCCCCACCAGCTGTCAGGCGGCATGCGCCAGCGGGCCATGATTGCCATGGCCATGTCCTGTGACCCGGAGATCCTGATCGCGGATGAGCCCACCACAGCCCTGGATGTCACGGTCCAGGCCCAGATCCTGGACCTGATGCACAAGCTACGGGAGGAATTTTCCACGGCCATCCAGCTCATCACCCATGATCTTGGCGTAATCGCAGAAATGGCGGACCAGGTGGTGGTGATGTATGCGGGCCAGGTGGTGGAGCAGGCCGGCACCCGGGAGCTGTTTTCGCACACCCTTCACCCCTATACCCGGGGTCTCCTGGCTTCCATTCCAGTTTTAGGGCGCCGCAGCCGGGGCACGGACCAGGACCTGACCGAAATCAAGGGCATGATCCCCAGCCTGTATGATCTGCCGGCCGGATGCCGGTTCAGCAACCGGTGCCCAAAGGTCATGGATCGTTGCAGAACTGAGCTGCCCGAACTCACCGATCAGGACAGGGGCCATCAGGTCCGGTGCTGGCTCTACAATGGAGACTGATATCATGACTGCCCCGCTGGCCGCCGTCACCGACCTGAAAGTGCATTTCCCCATCAAAAAAGGGATCCTGGGCAGAACCGTGGGTCATGTGTATGCCGTGGACGGCATCAGTTTTGATATCCTGCCCGGAGAAACTTTGGGTATTGTCGGAGAATCGGGCTGCGGCAAAACCACGGCCGGCATGGCCATGGTGGGGCTCACCCCCATCACCGCCGGCAGCGTGCAGTGGAAAGGCCTGGACATGACATCCATGAACCGGTCCGCTCTGCGGGCTTTGTGCCGGGAAATGCAGCTGATTTTTCAGGACCCTTATTCCTCTTTGAACCCTCGAATGACGGTCCGCCAGATCCTGTCAGACCCCATGGATGTCCACGGCCTGTTCACCGGCAGACAGCGCAGGGAACGCATCGATTTTCTGCTGGACACGGTGGGGCTGTCACCGGGCCAGGCCGACCGCTACCCCCATGAATTTTCCGGGGGCCAGCGCCAGCGCATCGGCATTGCCCGGGCACTGGCGCTGGATCCGGCATTGATCATCGGGGATGAGCCGGTATCGGCCCTGGATGTGTCCATCCAGGCCCAGATCATCAACCTGCTCAAACGGTTAAAGCGGGACTTCAACCTGTCGTTGATCATCATCTCCCATGACCTGGCTGTGGTGGAATATATCTGCGACCGGATCATTGTGATGTATCTGGGCAAAATCGTGGAAGCCGCGGATTACGCATCCCTGTACAAAAACCCGAAACACCCCTATACCCGGACCCTGTTGTCGGCCATTCCCGTGCCGGATCCGGCCCGGACCAGCCGGCGGATCATTTTGAAAGGGGATGTGCCCAGCCCCATCGACCCGCCCGGTGGATGCCGGTTTCACACCCGGTGCCCGGACCGGATGGAGATCTGTGACAAACAGGAACCGGTCATGCAGCGGTTCAATGATCGGCACACCGCTGCCTGTCATCTGTATGCAGACTCCGGCCGACAGCCTGCCAGATCCCCTTCTTCGGCAGACAGTCCCGCCGGAAACGCTTTTGTTGAAAAAACACCTGTTGAAATTCAACCCAAACCAAAGGAGGATGTATCATGAAACAAAAACTGATAACCTGTCTGCTGACGGCGGCGCTGATGGTGCTGCCCAACCTGGCCCTGGCCAAATCAGACCTGGTGATCGCCGTGGATTCCCCGCCCAAGAGCATGAATCCCCACAGTTACAATTCCGATGCCAACCTGTCCTACATGGCCAATTTCTTTGACGGCCTGCTCCAGAGACCGGCGCCTGAAGGACGGCTGGCGCCGGCCCTGGCCACGGAATGGTCCAGAGTCGATGCCCTGACCTGGGAATTCAAACTCAGAAAAGGGGTCACATTCCATAACGGCAATCCATTCACCGCCGAAGACGTGAAGTTCACATTCGAGCGCATGAAAGACCCGGAATTTTCAAAATTTCTCAACATTGCCAACTCCATCGCCGCCATTGAGACCCCGGATGACTACACCGTGATTTTCAAAACCGAAAAACCGGTACCCTGGTTTGCGGAAACCATGCACCAGAATTTCATCGTGGACAAAGAATCCTCCCTGGAAAGAGATTCCGGTGATTACAACACCCGTCCCATCGGCACCGGGGCCTACAAATTCGTGGAATGGGTCAAAGGCTCCTACATCAAGATGGCAGCCAACCCGGACTACTGGGAAGGGGCACCGGATTTCAAGACCGTGGAGATCAAGCCCATTACCGAGGACGCGACCCGGTTTGCCGCCATCGCCACCCGCCAGGCCCATATTCTGAGCGGCGTGCCCGTGCCCATGATCGAGCAGATCAAAAAGAATCCCGCCATTGAGGTGGTGTCCCGGCCGGCCCGCCGGGCCATTTACATGGACATCGGCAACAAGCCCGGCACCCCGTTTGCAGATGTCCGGGTGCGAAAAGCCATTGCCATGGCCATCAATGAAGATGAAATCGTTGCCACGGTCATGCGGGGACAGGCCACACCCGCAGCCCAGATCCCGGATCCGGCCACCATCGGGTATGATCCGTCCCTGAAACGCCTGCCCTATGATCCGGAACAGGCCAAGGCCCTGCTCAAGGAAGCCGGATATGAAAACGGGTTCGAGATCACCATTGCCGGCCCCAACGACCGGTACGTGAACGACGGGCAGATCTGTGAAGCGGTTGCCAGGTACCTGGCCCGGATCGGTCTTCAGGTGAATCTGGATGTCAAGCCCAAATCCATTTTCTTTGACGAACTGTCTTCCAACAAGCACGATTTCTACCTGATCGGATGGATGGACGGCTCCTACGACTTCGGCCGATCAGCCCAGCTCCTGCTGCACACCGTGGATCCGGACAAGGGCATGGGGGTTTACAACGGGGCCATGTACTCCGATCCCCAGCTGGATGCAATGATCGAAGCCTCCAGCGCCATTCTGGACAGAGAAGAAAGAAAAGCGGCCCTGCAGGCCATCAACAAAAAATCGGTCGAAGACCTGGCCTGGATCCCGCTGCATTATCAGCAGGATGTGTATGCCGTGTCCAAGGCGGCCGATCTCACGTTCACCCCGCGGCCCGACATGTGGATCGTGGCCAAGGAGATCAGAAAATAACCGTCTGAACGTGATCAACCGTTAATCACAACAAGGGACGGCCCCTGAGCTTTTCAGGCGGCCGTCCCTGAACCGGATCTGACGTGGGAAGATATATTTTTCAGCGCATATGCCAGGGGGTGGTGGTCCTGCTGGCGGTATCGTTTATCTGTTTTCTGATTTTCAGGTTCACCGGGGACCCGGTCCTGATGCTGGCGGGCAAGTACGCCACCCAGCAGGAACGCGAACAGGTCAGGGTCGCCTACGGCCTGGACCGGCCCTTTCATTTGCAGTATGTCAGTTTCCTGGGCAATGCCCTGCAGGGCAATTTCGGCAAATCCTACATCTCCCAGGTGGATGCCCTGGACACGATTCTGGAACGGTTTCCCGCCACATTCGAACTGGCCCTGACCGCCATTTTCATCTCCATGGCCGCCGGGGTCCTGCTGGGGGTGGTGGTGTCCATCCGGCCCCAAAGCCCGCTGTCCCGGCTGATCATGGCCGGGTCCCTGGGCGGCATATCCATTCCCACCTTTCTGATGGGGATTTTATGGGTCATGCTGTTTGCCGTGTACCTGGAATGGCTGCCCCCGTTCGGCAGAGGAGATACCATACAGATCGGGCCGTGGCGCACCGGATTTCTGACCCTGGAAGGCCTGAAACATCTGATCATGCCGGCGTTGACCCTGTCCGGATACCAGCTGGCCGTGCTGCTTCGCCTCACCCGGGCCGGCATGCGGGAGGTACTGTCCGAAGAATACATCAAAACCGCCTGGTCCAAGGGCCTGTCTCCGTTCACGGTCATTGTCAAGCATGCCCTGCGCAACGTGCTGATTCCCGTGGTCACCATTGCGGGGCTGAGTTTCGGGGAACTGATCGCGTTTTCCATTGTCACGGAGTCTATTTTTCAGTGGCCGGGCATGGGCAACCTGCTGCTGGTGTCTATTTTTGAAAACGACCACCCCGTGATCGTCACCTATATCATGCTGGCCGCCTGTATCATTCTGGTCATCAACATACTGGTGGACCTGCTGTATGCATGGCTCAACCCGAAAATTCAATACGGTTAGGGATCCCATGATCAAAAAAATGCTTCAATCCGATCTGGTTTTCAGTTTTGTCAGGGATATTTCCGCCATCACCGGGGCTGTGCTGCTGGTGATTTTTGTGATCTGTGCCCTGTTCGCACCGGTGCTGGCGCCCATGGATCCTTACGACCTGACCACGGTGGAGCTGGCCGATTCCCTGAAACCCCCGGCCTGGATGGACACGGGAAGCCTTTCGTTTCCTCTGGGCACGGATGATCAGGGCCGGGGCATTCTGTCCACCATTCTGTTCGGGCTGCGCACCTCTTTGATGGTGGGATTCTCCGTGGTGGTGATCTCCAGTGTGCTGGGCATTTTTTTCGGTATGCTGGGGGGATTTTACGGCGGAATTTTAGATGCGTTCATCATGCGGACCGCGGACACGGTGTTTGCGTTTTCCACCACGCTTCTGGCCATCCTGCTGCTGGGAATCTTTGACAGCCGCAACATCTGGACCGTGGTGTTTGCCATCTGCATCGCCGGATGGGTGAAGTATGCCCGCACCATCCGGGGATCGGTGCTGGAGGTCAAGGAAAACGCCTATGTGACGGCGGCAAAAGCCTCGGGTGCCAAGGATTTCCGGATTCTGTTCAAACATGTGCTGCCCAATGCCCTGCCCCCGATTTTCGTGCTCATGGCCGTGGACCTGGCCGTGGTGATCATGCTGGAAGCTACCTTGAGTTTTCTGGGGGTGGGCGTGCCCATCACCGAACCCTCCCTGGGCATGATGATCTCCATCGGCAAAAACTATATCTATGCCGGCATGTGGTGGATGGTATTGTTTCCCGGCTTGACCCTGATCCTGCTGGTGGTGGCCATCAACCTGTTTTCCGACTGGCTCCGGGATGAAATGAATCCCAAGCTGGCGCTGCGGTCCTGATATTGGGTGCGGGGTTACTGCGGCTGTTTTTTTACCACGAAGAACACGAAGGTCACGAAGAAAAAAATGAAATTTACGGATATTGAGGGATTTCTGGAGGATTTTGCGTCTGTTGTCAACATGGATTCCGCGTCCGGAAACACGGAGGGCATCCTGACCGTTGCCCGGTTTTTTGAAAAACGGTTTTTGCGCCTGGGAATGGATTGTGACGTCCGGATGCCGGGAAACGGGAAGGTCCCCTGTCTTAAGGCGACCATGGGCAAACCGCCCTATGACGTGATGTGCCTGGGCCACATGGACACGGTGTTTCCCGAGGGGGAGGCGGCAAAACGGCCCTTTGAGATTCGCGGGGACCAGGCCTTTGGCCCGGGGGTCTGTGACATGAAAGGGGGCCTTTTGGTGGCGCTGCACGCGCTGGAAACCCTGAAAGACACCGGGAACCTGGATACCCTGTCCGTGTGTGTGCTGTTCAACGGCGATGAAGAGACCGGATCGGACCAGTCCCGCCCCCTGATTCTGGAGACAGCGGGTCAATGCCGTCATGTCCTGGTGTTCGAGCCCTGCCGGCCCGAGTATCGCCTGGTGAGTCAGAGAAAGGGCGGGGGATGGTTTCGCATCGAGGTCACGGGCAGAGAAGCCCATGCCGGGGCCGACCCCCACAAGGGTGTCAACGCGGTGGTGGCACTGGCACACCTGGTTCCTCTGATCCAGAACCTCAATAACGAAAATACCGGCACCTCGGCCCACGTGACCGTGTTTCATGGTGGGGACAAAGTCAATATCATTCCTTCCCGGGCCACGGCATCTGTGGATGTCCGGATTTTAGACCCCGGAGAAAAACAGCGGGTGGAATCCTTTTTTGCCGGCCTGCACCAGAAAAGACTGTTTAAAGACGCTCAGGTCCGGATCACCGGTGCCATTGACCGGCCGCCCATGGCTGAAACAGATCAAAGCCGGGCACTCCAGGAACTGATCACAACCCAGGCCGAACAACTGGGCATCGACATGAAAGCCATCACCACCGGAGGGTGTTCCGACGGCAATTTCACCGCATCAGCCGGCATTCCCACCATTGACGGGCTCGGGTTGGTGGGTGCCAACTCCCACAGACCGGATGAATACGTCGAGCTGGCCAGCATTCCGGTCATGGTCAGTTTGATCAGCCGGGTCTGCCGGGAACTGACTCGAAAAAACGGTTGATCCGGTTATTCGTAAAATGAAATGGCATCCACCCGGAACGGGCTGCACTGAATGGCCACGCTCTGTTTTTTGACCCAGATCCGGGCCATGCTCACGGAATCTCCGTCGATATTGGTCATGCTGGCCAGTTCCTCGGCAAAACCGATGTCCTT
>JAABTO010000184.1 GCA_011389835.1 Desulfotignum sp.
GAGTACCTGTGCCTGATGCATGAAAAAAAACAGGCCGTACCGCCCCAAGACCTGAACCTGGTGCTTGGCGAAATCAGCAGTCAGGTCACCCGCGCGGCTGAAATTGTCAGCCGGTTGAAAACCTTTTCCCGGAAAGTGGATTTTTCCCGGGAGGTGGTTGACGTCAACGCATGTATCCTTTCGGTGCACAGGATCATCGGCCGGCAGATCGCTTTGCAGAACATCGATCTTGTTCTGGATCTGGACAAAACCATCGCCCCGGTTCTGGCCCACGGCAACCGTCTGGAACAGGTCTTTTTCAATTTGATCACCAATGCCCGGGACGCCATCAATGAACGGATAGAAGCCCTGAATATCACGGATCCGGGAAAGATTGTCATCAAAACCCTTCCAATCAACCATCAGGTCGGCATCGACATCGAAGATAACGGGGCCGGCATCGACCCGGACATCACCGAGTCCATTTTCGAATCCTTTTATACCACCAAACCCATGGGAGAGGGACTCGGACTGGGCCTGCCCATCATTAAAGGCATCGTAAAAGATTATAACGGCACCATTACGGTATCCAGCCGGCCTGGAAAAGGAACGGTTTTTACAATACTTTTTCCAGTCAGTACGGACGCACCTTTGAAAAAGGAGTTGAACACACCATGACCCGAGTACTTGTGATCGATGATGAAAAACCCACCCTGTCCATGTTCCGCCTTTTCCTGGCCGCTTATGGATATGAGGTGTTTACCGCCCAAAACGGGGCCGAGGGTCTGACGATTTTCAAAACCCACCATCCGGAAATCGTATTTACGGACATTAAAATGCCGGGAATGGACGGATTGACCGTGTTAAAAGAAATCAGATCCCTGGACCGTGCTTCCCAGATCATCGTGATCACGGGTCATGGCGATCTTGAAAAAGCCATGGAAGCCATGGATCTGGATGCGTCTGATTTCATCAACAAACCAGTGGACCGGCAGGCCCTGGATGCGGCCCTTGACCGGGCGGAAAAACGGCGCCAGCTGCCCGCCGGCATGCGGTTTACCGTTGCCCGGAAAACCGGGACCCCTGATCTGTTGTTCATCCTCTCCGGCCGGTTCACCGGACAAGACCCTGACCTGCTGTTTGAACAAATCACCCAAAACAAAATCAATGACCAGACCGTGATCCTTGACATGGATGCGGGTTTTTCCATCAACCGGGCCGGCATCGCCGGATTGATCCGGACGATTGAACGGCTTCGCGGGCAAAACATCCGGGTGGTTTTAAAGAACGTGTCCTGCAACTTTTCACGGCTTTTTAAGATGGTGGGCCTGGACAAGCTGGCAGATATCCGGGAAGCCCGGGTGGAGGAGTAATGACAGGCTTCATGACCCGGCCGGCAAATCTGCCATATTTCACCGATGCCCTCCGCCGCACCCGGCTGTTTGACATTCTGGACAGTCAATTCAACAAACCCGCTTTTCTGATCACAGGCCAGGCCGCCCAGGGCAAAACCACTCTGGCCGCTTCTTATCTGGCTGAAAAAAATATGCCGGTGATATGGATTCATCTGACCGAAGATGACAATGACAGTGAAAAACTGTTTGACCGCGTTGTGGCCGCATTCTGCAGGATGGAAACAGACGCCGGTATTCTGGAACCATTGTTTACCGCCAGTACGATTCTGGGTACTGATCAGGGTCTCCAGCGCCTTGTCAAGGCATTGACCACCCTTTTCGAACGGATTTCCGATCCGGTCGCCCTGGTGCTGGATGATCTGGAACAGCTGGATGAAGCCGGTCCGGGATTTGATCTGGTTTTCCGCATGTTGTCCATCTTCAATCCGTTTCTGAAGCGGTTTGTTCTGTCCAGAATCATTCCGGAACAACACCTGGCAATTTTGAAAATGTCCGGACAGATCTGCATGATTGAAAACCAGGATCTGTGCTTTTCCCTGGAGGAGACCCGACAGCTGTTTTCAAACCAACCGGAACTGGATCAGGCCCATCTGGATCGCCTCCATGAAATCACCTGCGGCTGGATCGGCGGTCTCACCCTGGTCAAAGAATCCCTCAGCCAGGCGGGTTACCTTCCGGATGACCTGCCCGGACAAATGTCTGAAGAGACCTTTCCCTATTTTTCCCAGGAAATCTACGACCGCCTGCCCGATGATATCAAACGGTTTCTGATGATCACTGCAAAACTCGATATCATTGACATTCATGTTGTCCAGACGATGTTTGACCGCCAGACCGCCCTGTCCATACTGACCCGGCTGGAAAAACGGAACCTGTTTATTCAGCGGGTCTATGACAGCAGCGGCGACTATCAGTACAGATATCATCTGCTGTTCAGAAAATTTCTGACCCGGCAGTTGACCCGGACGTATTCTTTTGAAAAGATTCAGACCATTTATCGGACATTTGCCCGGGCCCTGTGGAAGAACCGATGTCATGAGGCGGCGCTCAAATGCTGTGACGTGGCCCGGGATGTCGACCAGATGGCCCGGATCCTCCGTATCAAAGGACCGGATTATCTGATCCGGGGGAACCTGTCCGATCTTGAAAAATGGATCTGCCGGCTGCCGGAAAAACAGGTGGAAACAGATCCCTGGTTGATGTTTTTCTCAATCATACCCAGAAGGACCAAAGACGGACGGAAAAATATTGCCCGGCTTGAAAAGGTGTTTTCTCTGTTCAAACGTGCCGATGATGTCCGGGGAATGATCCTGTCCATCGGTTTTTTGATCGAGGCGGCCGTGTTTGTCAGAAAATCGTCGCGTGCCATAAATACCTGGATAAAACAAGGAGAGGCACTTCTGGCAGGCACCGGGAAAACCGAACAGTTTCCCTGGGCCAGAGGGCTGCTGCTTCAGAAAATAGGGCTGGGATATATTGCCGGTTCCGGCAACCTGACCAAGGGAATTTCCGCCTCTAAAAACGCCTTGCTTCTGGCCCGTCAGATCGATGAACCCGGCCTGATATTCAACACATCCATCACCCTGGCGCTGGGGTATGTTCAGGCCGGAGATCTGGAAAACACCCGAAAACTGATCACCCGGATCCATCAGATGGATCGAAAACGGCAACCCCCTGAATACAGGGTTTTGAGACAACTGGTGGATATCGATCTTTTTTTGAAAAATCAGCGGTTTGACAGGGCCGAGTCTTTACTGGACCGCTGTGAAGCAGATATCGACACATTCGGACTGATCTTTC
Source organism: Desulfotignum sp. (assembly GCA_011389835.1). Taxonomy (GTDB): domain Bacteria; phylum Desulfobacterota; class Desulfobacteria; order Desulfobacterales; family Desulfobacteraceae; genus Desulfotignum. The sequence goes on from JAABTO010000184.1 coordinate 3,195, forward strand.
TGTATCCAGCCCTGGTAGAGGAAAAAGCCCTTTTTTTCGCTTATACCGGACGGTTTGACGATGCAAGACAAATGGCGGATCATTTGAATGATTTTTCCATTCTCGAAGGGAATACCTTTTATTCGGGCATCTCATACCGGATTCATGCCTTGACCAGCCAGCTTCAAGACGATGCCATCCATGCCCTGGATTATGTCAACGCTGCCTTGCAGGAATTTGATCCGGCAAAAAAAGGAGATATCCACTATTTTCTGACCCGGCAGCTGGCAGGCATCATTCTTTTGTCGTGCAGTCGCTATGAACAGGCTCTGGAACACCTGCTTCCGGCTGCGGATTACTTTGAACAAACCGGTGCCGGCCTGAATGCCTGTGAATCATTGATTGCCGCCGGAAACGCTTTCTGGTCACTTTCCCGAAAAAAACAGGCGGCCGCTTTTTTTGAAAAGGGATTTTCAAAAGCGGTCGGTGAGGGATATCAGTGCCTGCCGCTCATCAAAGGCCCGATCCTGACCACCGCACTGATAGCCATGACCGAAATCGACCATTTTTCCGGCGGTTTCAAGGCAATGGACCATGCCGCTTCCATTGTAAAAACCTGCGGCCCAACCGAGATTGAGCATGTATTGACGGCAACACTCAAAAGTGCCGGGAAAAAACAGCGGACCGCCATGGCAGCCCGGCTCACCCCCATATACAAACTGATCCTGCCCCGGCTGCATATCCGGACTTTCGGCCGGTTTGTCATCCGGATCGGCAGCAGGGAAATCGATGCCAGGGCGTTTGAAGGCACCAAACCGCTGACGCTGCTCAAAGCGATGGTTCATCACGGCGGGACAGATATTCCCAAAGAGATACTGACCGATGATCTGTGGCCGGATGCGCCATCCGAATCCGGGGAAAAAAATTTCAAGATCACCCTGCACCGTCTGAGAAAAGTACTGGAAAAAGATGTCCAGAAACCGTTCGGATGCAGTTATATTTTTCAGAAATCCGCCCGAATATCCTTTGATATGGAAATTGTGGATATCGATGCCAAACAGTTCTTAGCGCTTGGAAAACAGGCGGACCGGCTGGCTGAAAAAGACCGGGTAGAACAGGCCCTGGAATTGTATGACAAGGGGATTGACATTTACAAAGGCGATTTTCTGGCTGAAGAGACTTACCTGGACTGGGTGGAACGACAAAGAACCCTGTACCGGACCAGATACCTGGAGATGCTGTCCGCCAAAGCGATGATCCATGAAAACCTGGACCAGACAAATCTGGCGATCGATACCTGGCAGGCGGCTTTGCAAATAGAGCCCTGTCTGGAAAGCGCCTGCCGGAATTTGATGATCCTGTATGCCGACACCGGCAGGATCAAAAAAGCCCTGGGTCAGTTTACTGCGTTAACGGATGCACTGAAAAAGGAAATGGATGCCGAACCAGATCCCCGGACGATCGAGCTTTTTGACAGTATCCGCCAAAAAAAAAGAATCAAGGGCCCCGGAGGTCTGCAGGGCCCTTGATCAGGAAAGGAATTTTTGAAAAACAACATCATTGGAGGTGCCCGAAAATGCAAGCATGACATCGTTTTTCATCCTGTATGCTTTACATAGAATGAATCTCAGTGGCGGTCAATACGTATAAATACGTAATTTATCAAAAAATCAACCTGTTACTCCAGAAAAGCGATGCCCTGCTGTATGGCGAATCTGGTCAGCTGCGCTGTATTTCGAATATCCAGTTTGTTCATTAAATTCTGTCTGTGTGTTTCCACCGTCCGGGTACTGATATCCAGAATCCCGGCAATCTCACCGTTTGTCATGCCCTCGGCAACCAGCTTCAAAACCTGGGTTTCCCGCAGAGTCAACGAAACAGGAAGATATTTTTTTAAACACCTGCCGCCATCAGCTTTCATCTCAAACACATAATTCATGACTTCGTCACACACACAGATTTTTCCGGCAGCCACTTGATGGACCGCATTCAATAACTCCCGGGCAGAACAGGTTTTTGTCAGAAACCCGCAGGCACCCGCCGCCATCATTTTCATGACATGAATTTTATCCTTGTGCATGGTGAGCGCAATGACTTTGACGGTGGAATTGACCTTGAGAATCCGGCGGGTTGTTTCTATACCGCTGATGTCCGGTAGATTGATATCCATAATCACGATATCCGGACAAAGCTTTGATGCAACAAGAACGGCCTCACGGCCGGTCGCAGCTTCGTAAACCGATGCAATTTTCTCATCTTTTTTGAGACTGGACATTAATCCATCTCTCACGATGCGATGGTCGTCAACAATGAGTACTGAGATATTCCCGATGTTTTTCAGATTCATTCGCGACCATATCCTGAAAGCCGGTGATACCGCCGTTGTAAATCAACGGCTATTCAGACGGATCCCGGGAATGGATTTGTTCCAGGGCCTTGATGATCATGCCCAGTTCAGGCCTGACATTGATATCATCCACATGGGTATAACGAACCACGCCGGTTTTGTCAATAATGATGACGGCCCGGTCCGCCATTCCGTCGCTGCGCAGCACGCCGTAATCCTGACAGGTTTTTCCATGGGGCCAGAAATCCGATACCACCTCAAACCACAGATCCCCCATCTGGCGGGTCCAGGTGTAAAGTGTGGGAATATTGTCCACGCTGATGCCGATCACCGTGGTGTCAAATTTATCAAACAACGGCTTTGCCAGATTGTATCCCGGCCATTGATCTGAACAAACCGGGGTCCATGCGGCGGGAATAAAGGTGAGCATGACCATCTTTTTCCCCTGAAAATCGGACAGTCTGACCTGTTTGCCAGATACCGCAGGCAGGGAGAAATCCGGTGCTGGCTGGCCCACAGTCACGCGAAGCACGCTGTCCACCGGTTTGAGTTCCGGATAGGCATACAGCGTATTGAATGCGGATGAGGACGCCCACAACGGACCGACACCAAACAAAACCAGCAGGCTTCCCACAAAAAGCGTTTTTACTGCTTGCATGACGACCTCCATTCAGGACAGGGTCCTGGACACGATTTAAAAATCAAGCCCGGACAAGGCAACCAGCCGGTCAATAAATGCAACCGGATCCCCCATTTCCCCGGATCTGGAATAAAACACCGTATACCCTTTCCCGATGTCGGGAGTGATGCGCAGTCCGATAAAATGGGGGGTTCCCACCTCTTTGAGCTGTTTATGAATGACAAAGTCATCGTCTGAAAACAACGGAAACGGCACCTGATAGGTGTCTTTGTAAAAATCGACTTCAAAAGATGAATTACCGGCGCCGATACCGATAAAACGGATTCGTTCGCTCATCTTCGGATCGGCAGCCACCCGTTCGTACATGGCGTTGACATCTGGCGCCTCCCGCTGGCAGATGGGGCAGTACATAGAAAAAATCTGAACAATGACCATGTCGGCCCTGATCTGTCCCAGAGTAAAAGTTGGGTCATCCGCCAGCCCCAGATAGGCCCGGTCATCGGCATTCTCAGGTACCGGCAGATGAAATGACAGGTCCGTATC
>JAABTO010000033.1 GCA_011389835.1 Desulfotignum sp.
ACTAGCGAGCGTACGCTTGTGGGAGTTCGAATCTCCCCTTCGGCACCATCTCTTTTCAACCCCAGATCCAAAGCCGAAGTGGTGGAATTGGTAGACACGCTAGACTTAGGATCTAGTGCCGCAAGGCGTGGAGGTTCAAGTCCTCTCTTCGGTACCAACCCTTAAAGACGGGTCTTTCAAGAGTTTAAAGAGAATTTTTGGAAGGTCCGTTTTTTTTGTCGGTGTGACTTATAGGTGATGACGGGTAACTCCTGCATGAATATGATTCGGACGTATAAAAAACAGCTGATTTTTCAGCTTACCTTGCCACCTGCGTTGCATTGACGGGTGGAATATTTGGTGCTAAAGTTCCAATATCTGGCAACATGATTCAGAAGACACCATGAAACATATCGATGGCAATTTCAAGGGCGTGGGAAACGACAATATCTTTTATCAGGCGTGGCTTCCGGATGGAAACGTAAAGGCTGTTTTGTTTCTTGTGCACGGGTTGGGTGAACACTGCGGACGTTACGCGAACCATGTAAACCACTATGTACCGCTGGGTTACGCCATTTACGGGCTGGATCACCCCGGCCACGGCAAATCTGACGGGGAGCGCGAAGTGATCAAGCGTTTTGCCGATTACAGCGACCCTCTAGCCCAGTATTATCAGATGGTCAAAAACTGGCAGCCGGATAAACCTGTTTTCATCTTTGGCCACAGCATGGGCGGGCTGATCACGTGCTGTTATCTACTCGATCACCAGGCAGATTTTAAGGGTGCTATCCTGTCGGCACCTGCGATCAAAGTCAGCGACAGCATTTCACCTATGACAAGCACCATGGGCAAAATCCTCTCTCGAATCTTGCCAAAAGCCGGAGTGGTATCTCTGGATCCAAGCAGTATCTCACGCGACCCAGAAGTGGTCAAAGCCTATGTCAACGACCCGCTTGTCTTTCACGGCAAAACGCCTGCACGTTTGGCGGCTGAAATGCTCAAAGCCATGATGCGAGTCCAAGCGGAGGCGGAAAAAATAACGCTGCCTTTCATTGTTGTCCAGGGCAGCGAAGACAAGCTTGTCGACCCGAGTGGCGCGCAGATGCTCTACGACAGGGCCGGTTCCAAAGACAAGACCCTTAACGTCTATGAGGGGCTGTATCATGAGATTCATAATGAGCCGGAACGTTCCGCAATGTTCAAAGACGTGGAAGCCTGGCTCGCAGCACGTGTCTAATCCGACACGCTGATGGGAGAAAGCGTTTTTTTGATGGCGTCCGAGAGCACGTCCCCGGACAAAATCGAAAAGACATTCTTTCTATCTTTTTACGGCCAAAAAATATAATGAGACAATGATTAACCCGGCTAAAAAAAGCGTGGCAAAACCGGTTTCGGCAACAGATAGGTTCAGACCTAATTTTCCAAAAAATATTCGAAACGGATTCAAGGCGGGTTCAATTATGGTTAAAAAGCTCTGTCCTGATAAAAGGGCATATTCAATCATGGGTTGTTCCTTTAATTTGATATAGCGCTGCCCATACAGATGATCTGAAAGCATCGCAAATTTTGATCCGAAAAGCAAAATGATTCTAAAATATATTTTTCAAGTGTTGTCATTCCGGGCTGGGTGAGGGTTGGTTTGTCTCATAATTCCAAATGATTTTAAAAAAAAAGACCAAATGGATGACATGAAAAAAAATGGTATGTTTTTCGCTAGTTTTTTGGTAATGTGTTCAGCAATGTTTAACGGGGGTGCTGGTATCCAACCTATAACAGGAGCAAAGGAGACGGCGATGAAAAAAATGTTGAAAAACAAAAAAGGGTTTACCCTGATAGAATTGATGATCGTGGTGGCCATCATCGGAATTCTGGCTGCCATCGCCATTCCCAATTTCATGAATTATCAGTGCAAGGCACGACAAAGTGAAGCAAAAACCAACCTGGGAGCTATCCGCGTCGCACAGGAAGCCTATCTGGCTGAAAACAATACTTATGCGAGCGATATTGGTAGTCTTGGCTGGGAAACAAAAGGGGAGACTGAATACACGTATTCAATAATTTCAGGAGACAGTACTTCCTTTTCCGCTCAAGCAACGGCTGACAATTTTAAAGGTACTGATACTGATACATGGACCATCGATCAAGACGGTGATCTTCAAAACACTGTAAATGCTTGTCAGTAAAGCAATCGTTTGATTTTTAAATTTTTTTGAGCAACCCTTTCCGGTTTAAGGTTGCCGGGATACGGCTTTTTTCCGATCCTGCCGTCGTTTTATGCGCACAGGAACCTTAACATCTGCGGATCTGGCCACTGCTTGTTTCGACCGCTCTGTTTTTCTCCGTTTACCGTCTGTATCTGGCATATAATCTGAAATTTCAGATCAGGGGGGGCTGCATCCCAAAGAAGAGGGCAAATCCGGTTTTTGAGATGTTTCTTGACTTTTCAGGCGTTTAGCACTACATACAAAAGTTTGAAATTGATGATTTGACGACCAGATTCGGAGGACGAATGGATTATAAAAAAACGCTCAACCTGCCTTCAACCAAATTTGCCATGAAGGCCAACCTGCCCCAGAGAGAACCGGAACAGCTCAAACGATGGGATGAAAAAAAGATCTATGACAAACTGCGGGAGCAGGCCAAAGACCGGCCTTTGTTCATACTCCATGACGGTCCTCCATATGCCAATGGTCATCTTCACATGGGCCATGCCATCAACAAGATTTTAAAAGACATTATTGTGCGATCCCGGCAGATGGCCGGGTTCAATGCGCCGTATGTGCCGGGATGGGATTGCCACGGGCTGCCCATCGAGCATAATGTGGACAAGCAGCTGGGGTCGAAGAAAAAACAGATGACCCCGGTTCAGATCCGGCAGGCATGCCGGGCGTATGCCGCAAAATTCGTGGATATCCAGAGAGAGGAGTTTAAACGGTTCGGCGTAACAGGGCAGTGGGAAACCCCGTATCTGACCATGAATTCCGCGTATGAGGCCAGGATCGCCAAAGAGTGCGGCGAGTTTGCCCTGGCAGGCGACATGTTTCTGGGCAAAAAACCGATCTACTGGTGCTGTTCATGCCAGACCGCGCTGGCGGAAGCGGAGATCGAGTATCATGACCACACCTCACCGTCCATTTATGTGAAGTTTCCGCTGAAAGATGATCTATCCGGATTGATCCCGGATCTGGGAAATGCACCCGTATCCATGGTGATCTGGACCACTACGCCCTGGACCATTCCCGCCAACCTGGGAGTGTGTCTTCATCCGCAGTTTGTGTATGCGGCGGTAAAAACCGGGCAACACGGGGTGTTGATTGTGGCCAAGGAACTGGTGGAAAAAGTGATGCAGACCTTCAGTATTGAGGATTACCAGGTGACGGCGGAATTGAATCCCCTGGATCTGGAAAACAAGACCTGCCTGCATCCCATTTACGGGACCGATTCTCTGGTTATCCTGGGAGACCATGTCACCCTGGAAGCCGGCACCGGGTGTGTGCACACTGCTCCGGGTCACGGCGCCGACGACCATGTGGTCGGCAAAAAATACGGGCTGGAATGCTACTCTCCGGTGGAAGACAACGGGGTGTTTTCTGCAAATGTGCCGTTGTTTGGCGGTGAATTCATCTTCAAGGCCAATGCACACATCAATGAGGTACTGGATGAAAAAAGCGCGTTGCTGAAAAACGAAAACCTGTCCCATTCCTATCCCCACTGCTGGCGGTGCAAGAATCCGGTGATCTACCGGGCCACGCCCCAGTGGTTCATTTCAATGGACAAACTGGGACTGCGGGAAAAAACCCTGGAACAGATCAACCATGTAAAGTGGGTGCCGTCCTGGGGAAAAGAGCGCATCTATGCCATGATCGAGAACCGGCCGGACTGGTGCCTGTCCCGGCAGCGGTCATGGGGCGTTCCCATTCCGGTGTTTCATTGCAGCGACTGCAAAGAGATTTATGTGACCAGAGAATCGGTGGACAAAATCCATGCCCTTTTTTCTGAGCACTCTTCTGACATCTGGTTTGAAAAAGAAGCGGCCGAACTCATGCCCGACAATGCCGTATGTGCAAAATGCGGGGGGAACCATTTTACCAAGGATCACAATATCCTGGATGTGTGGTTTGACTCCGGGGTCAGCCATGCGGCCGTGCTCACGGAATTTCCGGGCCTGCGCCGGCCGGCCGACATGTACCTGGAAGGTTCGGACCAGCACAGAGGATGGTTTCATTCCTCTCTGCTGACGGCGGTGGGCCGTACCGGCAACGCCCCTTACAAGACCGTGCTCACCCATGGGTTTGTGGTGGATGAAAAAGGGCATAAAATGTCCAAATCCGTGGGTAATGTGGTGGCACCCGAATCGGTGATCAAGCAGTACGGGGCCGATGTGCTGCGGTTATGGGCCGCATCTGCCGACTACCGGGGGGATGTGAGTATTTCCGACAATATCATCAAGCAGTTGTCCGACACCTACCGCCGGATCCGTAACACCTGCCGGTTCATGCTGGGTAATTTTACGGATTTTGACATGGCCGCCGATGTCCGGCCCGTTTCAGAGATGGGAGAACTGGACCGGTTTATTATGCACCGATTGTATGTAGTGACAAAAAAAGCGGTGACTGCCTATGACACGTATGAATTTCATACCATTTATCATGCGCTGCACAATTTTTGCGTGGTGGATCTGTCGGCATTTTATCTGGATATCATTAAGGATCGGCTGTATGTCTCACCGCCAAAAAGCCCGGAACGAAGGGATGCCCAGACCGTAATGGCCATGATCCTGGACACCCTGGTCAAAATCATGGCCCCGTTGCTGCCGTTTACTGCTGAAGAGATCTATGCCCACATGCCGCCGGGCAAAGATAAAAAGGAAAGTGTGCACATGGAACCCATGGCTGTGGCAGATCCCCAATGGCAGAACAAAGATCTGGCCGGTAAATGGACCCGGATTCTGGCATTGAGATCCGAAGTGACAAAGGCCCTGGAAGCAGCCAGAAAAGACAAGCTCATCGGCCATCCTTTGGATGCGGCCGTGGCGATCAGACTGCCGGACACGGAGCTTGCCGGATTTGTCAGGGATCTGGACCTGCCTTTGTCTGATATTTTTATCGTGTCCGAAGCCGTTTTGACAGATACGCTGGATACAGGCGCATACCAGAGCAAAGAGATCCCGGGCCTTGAAATTGCCGTGAAAAAGGCGGCCGGAGAGAAATGCGAACGCTGCTGGCGGTTCAGTTCGGCCATCGGACAGGACACCCGCTTCCCCACGGCGTGTGACCGGTGCGCATCGGCCCTGGACCAGATCGTTTAAAAGGGGCTGTGGGAAAAAAACAGATCATACGCCTGATCCTGGTGAGCGGGATCGTGGTGCTGGCCGACCAGGTCACCAAAAAGATCATCATGGCATCCCTGGCATTGCACGAATATATTGTGGTGATCGACAATTTTTTCAATATTACCCATGTGCTCAATCCGGGGGGCGCGTTCGGTTTTTTTGCCACCCAGTCCGAAATGGTGCGTAAACTGGTGTTTCTGGTGATATCCTCGGCCGTTGCCCTGTTTGTCGTGTGGTTCTACAGCCGGGTGGCCAGAAGCCATGTGGTTCTGTCCTGGGGCCTGGCCCTGATTTTCGGCGGAGCTGTGGGCAACCTGATCGACCGGTTCCGGTACGGGCACGTGGTGGACTTTCTGGATTTTTATATCGGCACTGCCCACTGGCCCGCCTTTAACGTGGCGGATTCAGCCATCAGTATCGGCATGATGATTCTGATCTATCATGTGATATTCAAAAAAATACCGGAGTTGTAATATGCATCCGATTCTGATACATGTGCACGGGTTCACCCTGTATACCTACGGGTTGTTTCTGGCCCTGGGGTTTCTGGCGGCCATCTGGTTCACCAGCCGAAATGCCCGGTTTTATGATATCAAGTCCGATGACATTTCAGATCTGTTTTTTGTGATCCTGATTTCGGGTATCCTGGGCGGCCGTCTGCTGTATGTATTCATCAATTTTGAGGATTTCAGGGCCAGTCCGCTGGATATATTCAAGCTGTGGAATGGGGGGCTGGTTTTTTTCGGCGGGTTTATCAGTGCGGTGATCGCATCCATCGTCACCCTGAGAATCAAGAAACTGCCGTTTCTTAAAACTGCGGATGCCATTGCACCGGGCGCGGCCTTAGGGCACGGCATCGGCCGGCTGGGATGTTTTTTTGCCGGGTGCTGTTACGGCCGTCAATGTGACCTGCCCATTGGAATCGCGTTTTCCCATCCGGACAGCCTGGCGCCGTTGCATGTGCCGTTGCATCCCACCCAGATTTACATGGTGCTGGCCAATCTGCTTTTGTTTTTCATTCTGGTGTTTCTACAACGCCGCAAACGGTTCCACGGGATGATTTTTTTAAGCTATATTATTTTGTATTCCGCGTTCCGGTTTGTCATCGAGTTTTTCCGGGGGGATTTCCGGGGAGATTTTTTCTTTGAATTTTTATCCGTGTCCCAGGGAATCGGGATTCTGGCCGCGCTTGTTGCCGTCATTGTGATGGTGAAGCTGGCCCTGTCCACCCATGCCGATCGTTAAACATACCGGCCTGACCCAGTGGCTGGCCACACCTGGGAACTTTTTGCCCGGATTTGTGCTGTGCGCCGGAGAGGCGTATCTGGTTCAAAAAGCAGTGGATCAGATCAAAACCCGGGTGTTGGAATCCGTCCCTTCAGGATGTCTTCTGGAAACACTGGACGGTCGGACCATATCCATGGGAGATGTGATCGATCAGGTCTGCACGTTTTCTTTTTTCGGGGGAAAACTGGTGCTGGTGCGGCACACTCCGATGTTTGCCGTCAAGGTCGGGCCAGGGGAGGTGTCTTATTCGGAAAAGGACCTGAACCGTTTATCTGAAATGGTTCACAGCGGGTTACCGGACGGGCACTTTCTGGTGATGACGGCCGGTTCCCTGGACCGGCGCAGAAAAATTATCAAAACCCTGGAAAAAACCGGTCTGATCGTTGACTGTACCGTACCCCAGGGCGCCAGAAAAGCGGATCTGGATGATCAGCGCCAAATCCTTGAGGATGTGGCAAAAACGGTTCTGGCCCGATCCGGCAAATCCATGGCACCGGCCGCATTTTCCGGGTTGCTGGACCGGACCGGGTTCAATCCGGCCCAGTTTGCCCAGAATCTGGACAAACTGGTGGTGTACACCGGAGATCGGACGGCCATTTCCCGGACCGATGTGGAAGCCATTATTCCGCGGGATAAAAAAGACCCGATTTTCAGCCTCACCAATGCGATGATGGAAAAAAACGTCAGCCAGGCCCTGTTTTATCTGTCTTCTCTGCGCAAGGACGGGTTTCATCCGTTACAGATTCTTAAATCCTTTGAAAATCTGGTCCGCCGCATGCTTCTGTTCAAGGCGTTTTCACTGGAATTTTCAGAAAAACACCCAAACATCCGGATGGACCGGATAAATTTCAATGGGTTCAAGCAGCAGGTTTTGCCGGCCGTTATCGCTCATGACCAGGCACTGCGGGATCCGGTCAAAGACCTGGTGCTTGCCCCCAATCCCAACAGTCCGTATCCCATATTTCAAACCTTTCAAAAATCCATCCGGTTCTCCCTGAATGAGCTGAGAGATGCGCTGATTTCCCTGGGAGATCTTGATTTTGCCCTGAAATCCTCATCTGTCGATGCCGATGCCGGTATAGAACAGTTTGTGATGACATTCTGCTTAAAAGGAGGCCCGCGCCATGGAGCGTAAAACCAAAATCATTGCTACCATTTCCAGCCTGAACGGTTCCAAAGACTTTATTGAAGGACTTTATCGGGCCGGCATGAATGTGGTCCGGCTCAACACGGCCCACATGACCCATGATGATGCGTTGATGGTGGTGGAAAACACTCGGGCCGTGTCCGGAAAAATCGGGATTCTCCTGGATACCAAGGGTCCTGAGATCCGCACCTGTGATGCCCGGGCACCTTTGACGGTCCGGCACGGAGAATTGATCCGCATCAAGGGAGACCCCAACGCAATTTCCAGAGATGACATCATTTATGTGTCCCATCAAGGATTTGTCAATGATGTGCCTGTCGGCAGTTCGGTGTTGATCGATGACGGTGATGTGGCGCTGGCGGTCATGGACCAGCAGGATGATTTTCTGGTGTGTCATGTGGAAAACGATGGGGTGATCCATCCCAGAAAAAGCGTGAACATTCCGTCGGTCCATGTCAAGCTGCCGGCTTTGAGTGAAAAAGACAAACGGTTCATTGATTTTGCCGCAGACCAGCATCTTGATTTCATTGCCCATTCCTTTGTTCGCAACAAGGAAGATGTGCTGGCGGTGCAGGCGATTCTGGACAAAAAAAAGTCCCGTATCAAGATCATTGCCAAAATTGAAAACAGCCAGGGGGTGGAGAATATCGATGAGATTCTGGACTACGCCTATGGCGTGATGATTGCCAGAGGGGATCTGGCTGTGGAGATTCCCACGGAAAAAATCCCGTTGATCCAGAAGAAGATCATCATCACCTGCATCGAGCGGCGGCGGCCTGTGATCGTTGCCACCCAGATGCTTCATTCCATGATCGATTCTCCCAGACCCACAAGGGCCGAAGTGTCGGATGTCGCCAATGCCTGTCTGGACAGAACCGATGCGTTGATGCTGTCCGGGGAGACCGCCAGCGGCAGATATCCGGAACTGGCGGTGAGAATCATGGCGAAAATCGCCACAGAGGTGGAAACCAAATCAAGCAGCTTTATCAACACACCCTATACCTCTGAGAAAAAAGTGACCGCCTATCTGGCCAAGGCGGCCGTCAAAGCGGCGCTGCGGTTGAACACCAAAGCCATTGTAGCGGACTCTTTAACCGGCGGCACGATTCTCGAGCTGGCTGCCTACCGGGGAGACAATCCTATTTACGCTCAGGTGTATGACCAACGGGTGATGCGGCAGCTGTCCCTGTCCTACGGTGTCACTGCAGATTACATTCCCATGAATGCCGGGTCCATGGAATCCTTGAAACAGTCCATCTGCCGGCTGCTGGAAGAAAAAAAACTGGCAGATGATTCGCTGATCATCATTTTGGCCGGCAGCTTCGGGCCGGTCCATGGGGCGTCGTTTATTGAAATCGCCAGTGCCGGCACGTTTAAGGAAAAATGCGTTATCCTGTAACCGGTTCAAACAGTTCTTCGGCGTTATAGGAGCTTCGCACAAACGGACCGGATGCTACTTTTTTGAACCCCATGTGCCGGGCGATGTCAGCCAGTTCGTTGAACTCTTCCGGCGGATAGAATTTTTCGACCGCCAGGTGGTTCCGGGTGGGCTGGAGGTACTGGCCGATGGTGAGCATGTCGCACCCGTGATCCACCAGGTCCTGCAATGTCTGTTCCAGCTGGGAACGGGTTTCGCCAAGACCCACCATGATCCCGGATTTGGCCGGCATGTCAGGGTTCAGGCGTTTGACGTTTCGCAGCAGGTCCAGAGACCTTTGATATTCGGCCTCAGGCCTTGCTTGCATATACAAATATGCCACGGTTTCAATGTTGTGGTTGATGACATCCGGGCCGGCATCCATAACGGTTTTCAGGGCATGGATATCGCCTTTAAAATCCGGTATCAGCACTTCCACCCGCACGGTCTGCCCGGTATCCTGTCCCATTTGCCGGATCGCACGGATCACGGCGGCAAAGTGGGCCGCACCACCGTCTTGCAGATCATCCCGGGTAACGGAGGTCACCACCACATAATGCAGGCCCAGATCCCGGGCCGCTTTGGCCACCCGGGCCGGCTCATCCGAATCAACGGGCAAAGGAGGGCGGGCCGTAATGTTGCAGAAGCGGCAGTGCCGGGTACACTGGTCGCCCAAGATCATGAACGTGGCCGTGTCCTTTGAAAAGCATTCAAACATGTTGGGGCAGTTGGCTTCCTGGCAGACCGTGTGAAGTCTGGCCCCGGACAGCAGCCGGGTAACCCGGGCGTAATCGCCGCCCCGGGGAAGGTGTTTTTTCAGCCAGGCCGGTTTTCTTTTTTTTATCGTCGCTTTATGCATGAGCAGCGTCCTTTTCTCTGACCGGATGAAACTGAAACCATTGGCAAAAATAGGTGATCAGTGTTTCTTTGACCGCATCCATGGCAACCGGGGGATCAGGCAGCAATCCCTGGTCTTCCAGTTCCTGTTTCAAAGAGGTCATGGAAAGACCCGACATGCCGCAGGGATTGATCCAGGAAAACGGAGTCAGGTCCATGGACACGTTCAGGGCCAGGCCGTGGATGCTGATGCCGTGTTTGATGGACAACCCCACGGACCCGATTTTTCTGGGGCCTTTCCACATGCCGTGGTTTCTGGGATCTCTGTGAATGGATACCCCGAAATCCCTGGCTGTCTGTCCCATGATCTCCTCCAGGCCATACACGAAATCCGTGACCCCGATTCTGGCCAGTTCCAGGTCCACCACCGGGTAAAGCACAGCCTGGCCAGGACCGTGATAAGTGATATTACCGCCTCTGTCCGTCTGAACCAGGGAAACGCCCCGGTCCGTGAGAAAATCCTCGGACACGGTCAGGTTTTCCTTGCCCCCGTTTCTGCCGAAAGTGAATACGGACGGATGCTGGACAAAAAAAATCTTGTCCGGCAGGGTCCGGTTTGCAGTTTTTTCCCGGCGGGCGGTTTCCTGAAGATTCATTGCCTCGGTGTATTCCAGAACACCCAGGTCCTGGAATACACCGGCACGGGATATGGAATTTATCCTCTGAGGCATGGCTTTCTGGCGGCGGCCACTTCATCGAGCCGGGTCACCTTGGGCAGCACCGGGGCCCGGGTCAGTTTTTCCGGATCGGTTTCCGCTTCTCTGGCAATGGCTTTGACCGCATCGATGAACTGGTCGATATCCTCTTTGGATTCGGTTTCCGTGGGCTCCACCATGAACGATCCGTCCACCACCAGCGGGAAGTACACCGTGGGGGGATGGAATCCATAATCCAGCAGCCGCTTGGCCATATCCATGGTGGTGATATGATGGGGCTGCTGATTGGCATCGTTGAACACGCATTCATGCATGCAGGGCCGGTCATAGGGAAGGTTCAGCGTTTTCTTGAGAGACTCCTTGATATAGTTGGCATTGAGAACGGCCAGGCGGGACGCGTTTAGCAGGCCCTGGGCCCCCATGGTCAGAATATAGGCATACGCCTTGACCATGACCCCGAAATGGCCGTAAAACGTGTGGAGCCGGCCGATGGAATCCGGGCAGTCCGTGACGAATTTGAAGGTATCCAGATCTTTTTCCACCCGGGGGATGGGCAGAAACGGCATCAATTCTTTGGTCACGGCCACCGGACCCGAGCCCGGGCCGCCCCCGCCGTGGGGGGTGGAAAAGGTTTTGTGCAGGTTCAGGTGCAGCACGTCAATACCCACTTTACCGGGTTTCACCACGCCCATGATGGCGTTCATGTTGGCCCCGTCACCATACACCAGGCCGCCTTTGGCATGAACGATCTCGCAGATCTCCTTGATGTTTTCCTCGAACAGCCCCAGGGTGTTGGGGTTGGTGATCATGATGCCGGCGGTATCTTCGTCCATGATTGCCGCCACGGCTTCAGGTTCCAGAATCCCTTTGGGACCGGATTTGAGGTTGATGCTCTTGTAACCGCACAGGGTGGCGGATGCCGGGTTGGTGCCGTGAGCCGTGTCCGGGATGAGGATCTTGGACCGCTGTCTGCCCTGTTTGGCGTGATAGGCATGGATGATCAGCATGCCGGCGAGTTCCCCGTGGGCACCGGCGGCCGGCTGCAGTGTCACGGCGTCAAATCCCGTGATTTCCGCCAGATACTGCTCCAGATCGTACATGAGTCGCAACGCGCCCTGGGAGCAGTCATCGCCAGCCAGGGGATGGGCCCCGGCAAATCCCTGGCGGGCCGCCTGGACTTCATTGGTTTTGGGGTTGTATTTCATGGTGCAGGACCCTAAGGGGTACATGCCGGAATCCACGCCAAAGTTCCACTGGGACAGACGGGTGTAATGTCTTACCACGTCCAGCTCGGACAGCTGGGGCAGGTCCGGGGCGTCTCCGGTCAGTGCCGGGTCCATGGGAGACCTTTCCACATCTGCTTTGGGCAGGGAAATCGCGCATCTGCCTTCCCGGCTTTTGTTCCACACATTGGGTTCGTTGAATATCAGTCCTTTGGTGCCTGGCCGCTGGGTCATCATGCCACCTCCTTTGCCAGCTGATCCATCTGCTGTTTCGACACTTTTTCCGTGGCGCAGAACAGGTAATGGTCGTTCAGTTCAGGGTAGTACGGAGCCAGATCAAGTCCGGCGAACACGCACTGCCGGTTGATCAGATCCGCCCGTTTCTGTTTGAAATTTTTGGGCGCTTTCATCACAAACTCATTGAAAAACGGCTGGTCAAACACCGGTTCAAACCCGGCATCCGCAAGAACGGATTTCAGGTAAACTGCCTTGTCATGGTTGAGCTGGGCGATCTCCCGGATTCCAATCTTGCCGATGGTGGACAGGTACATGGCCGCGGTCATGGCATTGAGCCCGTTGTTGGAGCAGATGTTGGATGAGGCTTTCTCCCGGCGGATATGCTGTTCTCTGGTGGACAGGGTGAGCACATATCCGTCCTCGCCGTTGGCATCCTTGGTACGTCCCACCAGGCGGCCGGGCAGGTCCCGCATGAGTTTGGATGTGCCGGCCAGAAGACCCAGGCCGGGCCCGCCAAAGCTTTTGGAAATCCCTAAGCTCTGGCCTTCGCCGGCCACCAGGTCGGCACCGAACGAGCCGGGTTTTTTCAAAAGTCCCCAGGCCAGGGCTTCGGTGAACGAGGTGATGAATAGGCATTTTTTGTCGTCCGCAATTTTTTTGAACCCGGCCAGGTCTTCAATATGCCCGAAAAAGTTGGGGGACTGGATGGCCACCCCGGCGATACCGTCCATGGCTTCCAGAGCGGCAATGTCTGTGAGGCCGTCCTGGGTATGAGGAATCAGCACCATTTCGTAACCCGCAGGGTTGAGATAGGTGTCGATGACCTGCCGGTGGCTGGGGTGCACCAGGTCGGATACGGCGATTTTGTCGGCTTTCCGGTTCTTTCTCAGGGCAATGAGGGCGCATTCCGCCAGGGCGGTACCGCAGTCATAATGAGAGGCTGTGGCAATATCCATGCCCAAAAGATCCGTGACCATGGTCTGGAATTCGTAAATGCCCTGCAGGGTTCCCTGGCTGACTTCCGGCTGGTACGGGGTGTAGGCCGTGGCAAATTCCGATCGGGACACCAGATAGGGAATGATGGCTGGAATATAATGATCATAGCTGCCTGCCCCGATCAGGCAGGTGTAGCCTTTGCAGGCAATGTTTTGTGACGCCAGATTTTCCATGTGGTCGTTGAGTTCCCACTCGCTCAGGGGCTCCGGCAGGTTCAGGCCGTCTTTGACCTTGACGGCATCCGGAATGGTTTTGAACAGGTCATCCAGAGAGCTGCACCCGGCAACGGTCAGCATTTTCTGGATATCTTCCTGTGTATGAGGCAGATAACGCATAAACATTTATCCTTTCAACATTTCAAGATATGCGGCTTTGTCCATCAAGGCGTCCATTTCAGAAAGGTCGGATGCTTTGACTTTGATGATCCATCCACTCTGATAGCAGTCTTCGTTCACTTTTTCCGGTGCATCTTCGAGATCTTCGTTGACCGCCAGGATCTCCCCGGAAATGGGCATGTACATCTCAGAGACGGCCTTGACCGATTCCACGGACCCGAACTCATCTTCAGCGGAAAAAGAATCCCCGACTGCAGGCATCTCCACAAACACGATTTCTCCGAGCTGATCCTGGGCATAGTCATTGATGCCGATGGTGAGGGTGTCGCCTTCCGCTTTGGCCCATTCATGGTCTTTGGTGTATTTGACGTCTTCAGGCAAATTCAGTTCATTAATGTCTTTCATAGCAGCCTCCTTTTAATTTAAATAAAATGACTTATTTTTTTTCTGGCGGTTCTGTCCGGCCGGATGTCAGTGACAATGGTCACACCGATGGCGCGCTTGCCTTCTTTGAGTGTCAGTTTGGTGCCCGGTTCCAGCTGTTTTGAGACCATGACAAAGCCGCAGGCAATGCCTTTGATTTTGATGTCTTCCGGCAGATCCGGGGTGTTGATGCTAACGATGCGGCCGTCATGCCAGGTGATGCCCATGTCCGTGGCACAGGTGAGTACATGCCCGATCTGTGTGTCGTTTTCGTCGAACACGCCCGTATTTTCCCCGGCCCCCACTTTTCTCAGACTGTCTCCCACAAACGGAAACACGTACACGTCATCTTTTTCAGGAATCAGCGCGGATGCGCCCACAAAATCCTTGGTGAACCCGGACTTGTCCTCGTTATAGGGCAACGCAAAATCCCAGGGATGGTTCATGAATTTAAAATGGCCGATATCCTGGTGGGACAGGGGCAGGCAGGCCCCGGCCCGCAAAGAGTCTCTGGCGCCCAGACCGCAGGCGGTGATACCGAACGATTCCCCGGCCGCCAGCACTTCTTTCCACAGATCCACAATGGCATCCGGGACAATGAAAATTTCAAAACCGAACTCACCGGTGTATCCAGACCGTGACAGCAGCATTGGGGTGCTGTTTTGCAGTTTTACCCTGTCTGCATCTGGATGATTCGGATCAAAGTGACCTTTAAAGGAAAAATAGGGCATTTTGTCAAACACGTTGTCCGGAGACTGGATCAGCCTGGACAGAATCCGGGCCGCATTGATTCCCTGAATGTCCATTTTGGCCACTTTGTCTGTCAGGTCCGTGACAGTGACATCCCGGTCTTTTTTCCAGTCCGACAAGTGCCGGGTGATTTCTCCGCCCATACCGGCATTGACGCAGACCATGAATTCGGTATCCGAGAACTTGTACACGATGGCGTCATCCAGGCAATGGCCGTTTTCATTTAAAAATGCGCCGTACACACACCGGCCGACCACCAGGGGTGACAGATCCCTTGTGAAACAGAAATTGAGAAGCGCGAACGCATCCGGTCCCAGCACACTGACACAGGCCATATGGCTGGTATCGAATATGCCGGCGGATGTGAGTACGCCCAGATGTTCGTTCTTGACTCCGGTGTCATACCACAGCGGCATGTCATATCCACCGAAATCCGCCATGTTCGCACCGGCATTCATGTGCCACGGGTGCAACGGGGTGGTTTTTAAACGATTCATAATAATGACCTTTGAATTGAAAGATTAAAAAATATAGGGAACCTTCAGGTTGTAGGACTTGTAGACAACAAAGGTTTCCACGGACCGGACACCGTGAATCCTGGCAATTTCCTCGGTGTAGAACTCCAGCAGTCCAAATCCTTTTTTAAACAGAACCATGATCAGCAGATCAAAGCGTCCCGTGACCACATTGGTGTGAATGACCCCTTTGAGCTGACTGATTTCCCGGCCTTTTTCCACCAGATCCATCTCCGACAGTTTGATGCCGATGATCACCACCCGGTGTCCCGGAAGCATATCCGGATCCACCAGGCCGCAGATTTCCAGAATGCCTTCTTCCTGCAGCTTGTTTACTCTCGACCGGACCGTATTTTCGGTGATGTCGAGTTTGTCTGCAATTTTTTTAAAGGATTTTTTTCCCTGTTTCAGCTCTCTGATGATATCGATATTTGTCTGATCTATTTTCATTCCACCTCTATATGATTCTGAAAAATTGAGGAAAAACACGATTTTTTATTATTATCTTGATAATTAGACCAGGTTAATGATAATGTCAATTAATTTTTAAAAAATTTGTGAAAAATGAAATTCAAAATCGATAAATAATAGATTTTCTATGAAAGGAAGGAGTGATGGCACCAAAAATTATGGTGATCGGCGGGGGGCCCGGCGGATATGTGGCAGCGCTGAGGGCCGCAACCCTGGGTGCGGATGTCACGCTGATCGAAAAGGAGAACCTGGGCGGCACCTGCCTTAACTGGGGGTGCATTCCATCCAAAATCATGAAACATACCGCTGATATGCTTCACAAATTTCGGCATGCATCCGACTTTGGTATAAAAATCGACGGGCCTGTTCTGCCGGACATGGCCGGGCTCATGGCCCGGAAAAACAAGATCCTGGCATCCCAGCGGGCCGGCATCGACGGCCTGCTCAAGGCAAGAAAAGTCGACGTTTTCAAAGGATGTGCCCGGATTACCGGACAGGGGTCCCTGGCAGTGACAGCCGAGGATGGGACAGCGGAGACGTTGAACTGGGACAAACTCATCATTGCCGCCGGAACCCGGCCCATGAATGTGCCTGATTTTCCTTTTGACGGCAAAAAAATTCTGTCTTCCAACGATATTCTGATTCTGGATCATGTCCCCGAATCGCTGACCATCGTGGGCGGTGGGGTAATCGGATGCGAATTCGCGGGTATTTTTACGGCGTTGGGCACGAAAGTGACGATCGTGGAGGCCATGTCCCGGCTGCTGCCCCTGCCGTCCGTGGATACCGCCATGTCAAAGCTGTTGCTCAGAGAGATGAAAAAACAGAAAATCACCGTGCTCTGTGATACGGTTGTTACGGCCTGTGACACTGCCGGCAGCGGATGCCGCATCTCTCTGGCCAAAAGCCCGTTCACCGACAACCCCAGAGCAAAAGATCCCAAAACCGATACCCTGACTTCGGATCTCATGGCCGTGTGCATCGGCCGGACCCCGTTGTCCGCCGAGCTGGGCCTGGACACCATCGGTCTGGACACGATCGGTCCCGGCTGGGTTGCCGTGAATGACAAGATGGAAACCGGTGTTAAAAACGTGTATGCCATCGGTGACATTCTGGGGCCTTCCCGGGTGATGCTGGCTCATGTGGCGTCCCATGAAGGGCTTGTGGCCGCCGCCAATGTCATGGGAGAAAATGATAGCATGGCCTATGATGCCGTGCCCGGAGGCATTTTCACCAT
Organism: Desulfotignum sp.; assembly: GCA_011389835.1. Taxonomy (GTDB): domain Bacteria; phylum Desulfobacterota; class Desulfobacteria; order Desulfobacterales; family Desulfobacteraceae; genus Desulfotignum. The sequence continues at coordinate 16,903 of JAABTO010000033.1, forward strand.
GCCGGAAATCGGTACCGTGGGTTTGAGTGAAGAAGACGCCCGTAAAAAAGGCCTGGATGTCGACACCGCAACCGTGAATTTTCGGGTCCTGGGCAAAGCCCATACCATTGATGAAATTGCCGGAGAAGCCAAAATGATCGTTGAAAAAATGTCCGGCCGGGTCCTGGGTGTGCATCTCATCGGCCCTCATGCCACCGACCTGATTGCCGAAGCCACCCTGGCGGTTGAAAAAGGCTTGACCGCCAGAGACATCGCCCATACCATCCATGCCCATCCCACACTGGCGGAAATCATGGGGGAGGTTGCGGCCAAAGTGACCGGCATGCCTTTGCACGGATAGATAAAAATACGTCTTTTTTGTCTGGTGATGTTTAGACGGACCTTCTGGCAAACCGGATGATGTGTATGACACCTGCCGGCCCAGAGTGGCGAATGCCTCTGGCCCCGGCAGGTGTTTTTTATGTAGGGCATTATCTGTTATTATTGATCTGTATCTCAGCATTTCACGATATCTGAAAACCGGAAAAATTCAAATAGTTTTGTACCACAAAAAACATAGGTTTTTGTCTCAATGTGTGCTAATGTGACCAAACTTTGGAGTTAAAAGCAAACCAGGTGGCTTCAGGACAGGTATGATAACGTCACTATTTGATTTTTTGGATATCCGAACCCTTTCAATGGTTGTGGGCGGATCCATGCTGGTTTCCACCATTTCGATGGCCTCCTATTTCTTTTATCGCAGAACTTATGGAAATTTCAAGCTGTGGACCTTGGCAATGGGGGGCCTGTCACTGGGTTTTCTGCTGTTCAGTGCCCGAGGGGTTATACCAGATCTGGCAAGCATTGTCCTGGCCGATTGTGTGATCTTTTTTTCCTTTGCCCTGATCTTTCAGGGTTTCAAGATGCTGGAGCCGAAAACGAAAGTGTCCGGACGGCATCTGGCAATCATGGCCATGCTACCGTTACTTGTATTTCCGTATTTTACTTATGTTGTACCCAGCCTGAACATCCGCACCAGTCTTGTTTCATTTACAGGCGCCCTCTATTTTTGTTTTTGTGCCAAAATACTTTGGCGCGGGGTAAGAGATATCCGTTTTCGGGAAAATATTTTGCTTGGATCCACCCTGGTATTGGCGGTCATTGCATTAAGTGCCCTGGGATTTATCTCTTCAATTTCAAGTAATATGCCGGTCGATTTTATGGAAACCGGTGGGTATCAGGGCATGGCTCTGTTTATCATCGCCTTGCTCCATATCGCCTTTGTCATGGGCCTGATGCAGTTGAATTCCCAGTTGGTGGAAAAAGATCTGGTTGAAAAGGAAACACATTTAGAAAAAAATCAATTGCGGTATCATCAGCTGGCGGAAGCATCATCACAAGGTCTGGTGATTGCCAGTGATCATCCCATGCGTCTGATATTTGCCAGCATTCCCATGACAGAGATCTGCGGATATACACCGGATGAGCTTGTTCAATTCAGTGCGGATCAGCTTTTGAAAGTTATTCACCCAGATGACCGCGGCAAGTTTTTCAACAATTTCCAAAAAAGACTCACAGGCATTGACATATCCCCTGTGCAGCAATATCGGATTTTTCATAAAACAAAAGGGGTTCGCTGGGTTGAAACCTATACTTCTGTTGTTGAATATGAAGGACTGCCAGCGGTGCATTCCCTTTTTCTGGATATTACCCGGCGAAAGGAAGCGGAAGCCATTAACGCAGCCATGTTCAGGGTTGTGAGTGCCGTGACTGCAACCAGAAATCTGAACGAACTGTTTCGATCGATCCACCATTCACTGTCAGCCATCATCGATGTGACCAATTTTTTTATTGCCATGCGGGACATCCGGACCAATACGCTTTACTTTCCTTATTATGTAGATATCAGGGATAATGATTTTTCTCCGGTTTCATTCAGCAAAGTGAAAAACTCCCTGACCGGTCTGGTGTTTTCTAAGCGGGAAGCCATTCTGATGGATAGAGAAGCCCTGGAAGCACGGCAGGAAAAAAATGGGATAATCGGGACTGTGCCGGTTATCTGGATGGGTGTTCCGCTGATGATCAGAGACAATGTGATCGGTGTGGTGGCGGTACAGAGCTATACGGATCCGGATTTGTATACTCAAAGAGATCTGGAAGTGCTGTCCGCTGTATCCATTCAGATAGCCCTGGCCATTGAGCGAAAACAGTCTCAGGAGGCTTTGGCGGAAAGTGAACGAAGGTACCGGTACTTGTTTGATCACGCACCGGCAGGTATCTGTGAAGTGAATTTCGAGAAAAATTCGTTTGTTCGTGCAAATGAAATTGCCTGTAAATTTTCAGGGTATACACAATCGGAACTCATGCAAATGAATCCTTTTGACCTGTTGACTGATGAAGGCAAAAAACGACTTAAAAACCGTATCAACCGGCTGTATATCGGACACAGAGAAACAAAGAATATTGAATATGAATTGGTTACCAAACAGGGAAAACAGTTGTCCGTTGCCATAACACTGGACTTTGTCGATAAAGAAAGAAAACGGCAGCAGGCGCTGGTGGTCATCCATGATATTTCCTGGCGTAAAAAAATGGAAAAAGACCGGATCGAAGCCCAGAAGCTGCTGGCTGAACAGCAGAAGCTGGCCTTGATCGGCCAGGTGGCCGGAAAAATGGCTCATGATTTCAACAACATTCTCGGGGTGATCATGGGCAATATCGAGTTGATGCTCATGGACAATGATGATCCAGACATACGCACCACCTTGAAACGAATACTGGATCATACAGAAAAAGGGCAGTATCTGACCCGGAACCTGATCGCATTTGCCAAGAATCAAGCGCCCAAGCAGAAATATTTTTCACTAAATGAAAAAATCGATCTGGCACTGGCTTTGATGAAAAAAGATTTGGGTGGTATCCAGATCAAACGAACATTTGCTTCTGACCTGCCGGAAATTTTGGCGGATCCGGGCATGATCGAGCATGTTCTGGTCAATCTTTTGCAAAATGCGATTCATGCGCTTTCCAAGACAAATGAACCTGAAATCGTTCTTAAGACATTTGCTCATGAATCCTGCATCTGTTTAGAAATCAGAGATAACGGGTGCGGGATTCCTGAAGTGCATATCAAAGATATTTTCACCCCCTCCTTTACGCTGAAGGGCGGAAGAGATGTTTCCGGTGCTTACGCTCCAGGTATCAAGGGCACGGGGTACGGCATGTCCAACATACAAAAATATGTGCATCAGAACAAAGGAACAATTGATGTTACGTCCGTTCAGGAGCAGTGGACCTGTGTGCGGATCTTTTTTCCGGTGATCGACAAGCAGCTGACAGATGAAGAAAAGACAAAAATTGCCGCAACCGTCACCCGCACCGGCCAGCGGATACTGCTGGTGGAAGATGAATCTGATATTTCCGAAACCCAGTTTCGGGTTCTGTCCCAGCCCCCCTGTCTTCATCAGGTGGATGTGATTGACAACGGTACAAAGGCCATGGATCTGTTTGACCAACACCCTTATGATCTGGTCAGTCTGGACTATATGCTCTCGGGTTCAGTGACCGGGATGGATGTCTACCGCCACATCCGAAGCACCAATACTTCCGTGCCGGTACTGTTCGTATCAGGCAACATTGAATTTATCGAGGCCATCAAACCGTTGATGGAACAAGACCCTTACATGGCACATCTGTCCAAACCCTGCCGAATGAAAACATATCTTGAGCATGTCAATCAGTTGCTGGACGGATAAAATCAGGCACCCAGGTAGGCTTTTTTTACATCCGGATTGTCCAGAAGTTCGTCGGTGGGGCCTTCCAGGACCAGAGCGCCGTTTTCAATGACATACCCCCGCTGGGCGAATTTCAATGCCAGACGGGCGTTCTGTTCCACCAGAAGGATGGTGGTGCCCAGTTTGTTGATTTCTTTCAACGCATCGAACATGTCCAGCATGAGCAGCGGGGCCAGTCCCATGGAGGGTTCGTCCAGAAGCATCATCTGGTGACCGGACATATAGGCCCGGCCCACGGCCAGCATCTGCTGCTCGCCGCCGGACAGGGTGCCGGCCAGCTGGTGCCGCCGTTCCTCTAAGCGAGGGAACAGGTCAAACACCCATCTTCGGTCCGCGTCAATGCCGTCTTTGTCTTTTCTGGCAAAACAGGCCAGGTTCATATTTTCGGTCACGGTCAGGTTCCCGAAAATCCGCCGGCCTTCGGGAACATGGGAAATACCCAGTTTGGATACCACCTTGTCGGCGGAATATTTGATGATGTTCTGACCGTTGAATTCCATGACAGACCCGGATTCACAGGGAATCATCCTGGAAATGGCCCGCAGGGTGGTACTTTTGCCGGCTCCGTTGGCCCCGATGATGGTGAGAATTTCACCGGCGGTCACAGAAAAGCTGATGCCGTGAAGGGCTTTGATATTGCCATAGGAGACATTCAGGTTTTGGATGTTGAGCTGCATCAGGTCATATCCTCCTTGCCCAGGTAGGCCTCGATCACCCGGGGATTGTTCTGGATTTCTTCGGGCGGGCCTTCGGCGATCACTTCTCCGAACACCAGGGTCTGGATGTGTTCACACAGTTCCATGACAAATTTCATGCGGTGTTCGATCAGAAAAATGGCCACTTTGAAATTTTCGTGCACCTTGCGGATAATACGGATCATCCGGACCAGTTCATCCGGGGTCATGCCGGCAGTGGGCTCATCCAGAAACAACACCTTGGGCCGGGTGGCCATGGCCCTGGCCATTTCAACCCGGCGCTGGGCACCGTAGGGCAGGCTGGTCACCAGATCGTTTGCATATTTTTCAATATCAAACAGTTGCATGAGCTGATGGGCATTTTCCCTGATATGGTCTTCCTGGTCCCGGCAGGCACGGGAGTTGAAAAACGCCCCCAGCAGCCCATAATCCAGCTGAGAATAATGGGCCATGCGGATATGGTCCACCACATTCATGTGCCGCCACAACGCCAGGTTCTGGAATGTTCTGCCCAGGCCCATGGCGGCGATCTGATTGGTTTCCAGGCCTTTGATGTTTTTGTTTTCCAGCAGGATCTCCCCTTCAGTGGGGGTGTACACCCCTGTGATCAAATTGAAAATTGTTGTTTTCCCGGCACCGTTGGGGCCGATGAGACCGAAAATCTGTCTGGGTGCAATGTTCAGGTTATAGTTATGAACAGCCCGCAGCCCGCCGAAATAGTGGGTCATGTCTTTAACGCTCAGCAGTGCGGTCATGGGGAAACTCCTTGTTGGCGTTTGTGTTTGGCTTCCAGCAGTTTTTTTGCATTGATCTCCGTAAAGGAGATCAGCCCATAGGGCCGAAATATCATGACAAAGATCAGAATCAATGGAATGATGATCCATTTGAACAGTTCCAGGGGCCGAAGGGCCTCACCCAGCACATTGATACTCACTGCCCCCACAATGGAACCCACAATGGAGTTGAGGCCGCCGAAGTATACCATGGCCAGAATTTCCGCCAGTCGGTTGATGCTGAACATGCCCGGGTTGATATAGGTGAGCACATGGGCGAACAGTCCCCCGGCGATCCCGGCCCAGAAAGCACCGAACATAAAGGCGGTCATTTTTGTTTTACGGGTTTTCACGGTCATGGATTCGGCAGCGGCTTCATCATCTCTCACTGTATTCAATGCCTTGCCCAGAATCGAGGTGACAAAGTTGTGTATGACCCAGATGCACAGCATCGTCCAGATAAAAATTATGGGCAGCGGGGCAAGATCCGGCTGGCCTCCCATACCCCTGGCACCGCCGATGATGTTCAGGTTTTCGACCGCTGACTTGACAATAAACATGAATGCCAGAGAGATAATGGCCAGGTAATCCCCCCGGGTGCGAAAAGAGGGGATGGCCACGGCCAGTGAACCAATGGCGGCGGCAGCGCCCCCCACCACCAGCACCAGCGGGAAAAGATAAGGACCCAGGGCCGGGGGCAGCAGGGCAGTGCCGAAAATTTTGTCGTTGGTGAACAGCACCAGCGTCAGAATGGAAGACACATATGCCCCCAGGGCCATGAACCCGGGATGAGAGCAGGAAAATTCCCCCTGGTACCCGTTGATCACATTGACACTCACCGTGAGAATAATGGAAACAAGGGTGAGTTTGACCACCAGAACCCGGTAATCGTTAATGCCTGCCCACAAATGGAGAATGGCATAAAAACAGACCAAGTGGATGACAGCGGAAAGCCACAAGGGCAGTTTTTCCAGCAGGGCGGCCCCGGGATTGGTGACAATGCATGAAAGCTTTGCCACCGCCAGCACAGGGATGACGTAAACGATCAGGTCATAGGCAAGGGCACCGGGTATCATCACCGGTTCCTTGAGCATGATCAATGCGCCGAACAGCACCGGTATCTTGGGCAGACCCAGGTAATAGGAGATATAATCATACCCCCAGAAATATTCAATCAGCACGGCGGTGAGGATACCCAGAAACCACCCCAGCATGGGTACTGTTGAAAACATTTGTTTGAATTTTTGTAAAATTCCCATTTGACGTTCCTGTGAGTGTCGGATCAAGAAATTAAAGACGCAGCTTGGTGCTGTGTTCCATTCCGAAAAATCCCCTGGGCCTGAAGGTCAGGATGACCAGGATAATGGAATAGGCAATGAAGTCCCGGAGGGTGGAGGGGAAAACCGTGGCCACAAAGATCTCTATGAATCCCAGCAGATATCCGGCCAAAGCCGCTCCCTTGATGGAGCCGCGTCCTCCTAAAATAGCTGCCACAAACGCTTTCCATCCCAGCAGCACCCCCATGTAGGGATCCAGGATCGGGTATGCCTGGCCGTAGAGAATGCCGGCCACGGATGCCAGACCCGCGCCCACAGCAAAGGTCAGCGGCGCAATGATATTGATGGATACCCCCATGAGGGGAACGGCCAGAAAATCGTATGACATGGCCCGCATGGCCATGCCCCATTTGGTTTTCTGGATAAATGCGTGCAGGGCCAGCATGAGCAGCAGCGAGATGATGATGATCATGGCCTTGACATTGGTGATGTAGATGCCGCCGATATGGTAATTGACCGTTTCCATCAACGGTGGAAAGCTTAAGCGCTTGGCACCCAGCATGATCAGGATGGTGGTTTCAAAGATGATGCCGATCATCAGCCCGGTGATGGCGGCAGATGCCCGGGGGGCCTGGCGCAGCGGCCGGTATCCGGCCACTTCCACAAACACCCCGATCCAGGATGCCAGGAACATGGTCACCACCACGGTGGCCAGAAAAATCACGGGCGGGGGTACCAGACCGGTTAAGACCGCCAGAAAAACAGTGGCAATGCCGAACCCGATATAGGTGCCCACCATGAAGATATCGCCATGGGCAAAGTTGAACAGCATCAACACCCCGTACACCATGGAATATCCAATGGAGATCACGGCATAAAAACTGCCCCGCTGCAGGGCATTGATAATGTTTTGAAGAATGTAATTCAAGGATTCTATCAGGGGTTCCATTCACCGACTCCTGTTGGGTTGGACAACTGCTGCAGGCCTGAAAAAAAGACCTGCAGCAGTGTAATACAGTTTAATGGACAAAGATTTCAAGAATCAAGGGCAGCTGGAGCCGTAGAATTCATATTCGCCCTGATGGTTGATTCTGACGATGACCGCACATTTGATGGGATCGCCTTCTTCGGTGAAAGTCATTTGTCCGGTGATCCCGTCAAAGTCTTTGATTTGGGCCAGTGCTTTCCGGACCGCTTCACGGTCTTTTTCGATCCGTCCGGTCAGTTCGCCGGCATCCTGAATGGCCTGCTGAGCCAGGCGGAGTGCATCCCAGGTCAGGGCAGCCACGTCATCCGGGATATATCCATAGGTGGCTTCGTAACGATCGATGAACTCCTTGGTCGCGCCTTTGGCACCGGCGGCTGCATAATGGGAGGAAAAGAACAGGCCGTAACAGGCTTCGCCGCACAGTTCAATGGTTTCCGCCGAGCCCCAGGAATCGGAGCCCACGATCGGTCCGGTCCATCCCAGATTTTTGGCCTGGCTGACGATCAAAGGCACTTCATTGTAATACTGGGGAGTGAACAGGACCTGAGCACCGGATTTCACGATTTTGGTGAGCTGGGAGGAAAAGTCGGTGTCCTTGGTGGTAAAACTTTCATAGGCCACCACACTGCCGGGGCCGTGTTTTTCTTCCCAGGCCTGTTTGAACACTTCAGCCAGGCCTTTGGGGTAGTCGGATGCCACGTCATACAGCACTGCCGCTTTGGTGAATCCGAATTCATCGGTGATGAAATTAGCGACCACCGGTCCCTGGAACGGATCCAGGAAACAGCCTCTAAACACATAGGGCCGGTCCAGGGTGGTGTTGGGGTTGGTGGACCAGGGGCTGATCATCACGGTTTTGTATTTGTTGGCCACTTCCCCGGCCGGCACAGCCTGTTTGGAGGATTGCGGTCCCACAATGGCCAGCACGTCATCCTGGGTGATCATCTTGGTGTTGGCCTTGACAGCGGATTCCGCTTTGGATTCATTGTCCTCGATGACCAGTTCCACTTCGTACTTTTTGCCGCCCACTTCCAGGCCGCCGGCTTTCTCAATGTCTTCCAGCCACATCTGGGCCGCGTACTTGGTACCTTCGCCCACTTTGGGGATATCTCCTGTCAGCGGAGCGTTGATACCGATCTTGATAATGGTTTTTCTGGCACTAAAGGCCAGAGAAGAGAACATCATGGCCATGCAAAAGGCCATCATTGTTAGAACAGCGATTTTTTTCATAATACCTCCTGATTCTGAAAAAAGTTAACGATTCATTGATTCCAGTGTGTTGAAGAATGGAATCAACCAATCACCGAGCGACAACATGCATAAACTCTATATGTAAAATCTTGGGTGAAGTAAAGAATTAATATGGATATCTGTCAAAGAATTTTTCACATATTCCCGCATGGCTTTATCGGGTTGCATTAAAAATCAATTAATATTATAACGCCTGAATTGTGAATTCTGTAATCCTGTCAAATAAAAAATGGAAAAATCATGTTTTGGTCGATGACGGCAGGTGAACCATAATTTAAGGAAAATCGATGAAAATTACCTCGATACGCGGTACCGGCATGTATGTACCACCCCATGTGGTGACCAATCACGATCTTGAAAAAATCATGGATACCTCGGATGAATGGATCCGCCAGCGAACCGGGATCAAGCAGCGGTACTGGATCAATGAAGA
>JAABTO010000185.1 GCA_011389835.1 Desulfotignum sp.
GTTTTTCTCTGGGAAAGCGCCTGAGCAATGACGTGGGCGTCAAACACATCCGCCACCGGCAGGTCATGAAGAAACGTCCGGGTCTCACAATCTTCAGGCGTGATCCGGCCCGATGCGTGCAGTGCCCGGTCGGCCAGAAAACCGATGATCCGGTCATGGGGCGGGCAGGGTCTGAGATATGCCAGGGAATTGATATTTAAATGATGGAAAACCTGATTTAAAACGGGGATTTCAGGCGCCGGCCGATTCCAGGTCAATGACCGGTCCCATCCCCCGATCAACGGGGTGTTCGGCCCATCGGCCGTTGCCAGACCGGCATGAACGAGTTTGTCGCTGTATTTTTTGAGCAGATCATCCATGGCGGTCAATCCCCAGTCGCCGGGCGGTGTCCTGTCTGGGCCGGCCGTCTTTGGTGAGCTCCCGCACCGTGTAATACGCGGATCTGGCGGACAGGAATGCGGTCCGGTCGATGGGCGGGACAAAAAACCGGTCACACCCGGTGCCGGGCTGGTCGAAAAACCGGTCCGGCAGGATATCGTGCCGGGCATCAACCCCGTTCAGACTGTTGATGATGCGTTCATTGTAAATGATTTTTTCGCCCACATCCAGCAGATCCCCGGCCGTGACCGGGTTTCCGGTGACGGCATGGAGCGCCCTGGCATACTCTTCCAGGCCGGCGGCAAAAAAAGTGAATTTGCAGGCGGTCAGGGAATCCACCACCGCATTCAGATCCTCGGCGATTTTGATGATCCTGGCTTTTCCGGAAAATGAGAACCGGTCCGTAGCCACGGGTTTGCGCAAAATTTCATGGGAAATCGGATAGGCCCGCAGATGGCACCCGCCCCGGGTCGCCACGGCATAGCCCAGCGCCATGCCATACGCCCCTCGCGGGTCATAGGCCGGCAGTTCCAGACCCTTGACCGTCATGGCGGTCTCGGGTTTGCCCATGGACCGGGCATACCGGGCGGCCCCGTGTTTCAGGTCCCGGCCGTCTCCCCGGTCCAGTGCCGTATCCTTCAGAAGGGCCAGCAGGGATTGCGGGGTGAAATGCTGTCTGGTGATTTCCCGGTAACAGGCCAGGGAGGATGCCGCGGAAATCGTGTCCATGCCCAGGCGGTTACACAGCTGGTTGGCCGCGGTCACCAATTGAATATCCTGGAGCCCCACCAGGGCCGTGAAATGGGACATGGCTTCAAATTCAGGAATAGGTAGACCGGGATCGGATTGCGTGGCGATTTTTTTGCACAGGATGTGGCACCCTTTGCAACCGTGCCGTCTGGGCAGATAGGTGGCGGCATAGGCGTGGGCATTCAGGCGGGATGCCGGGGCAAACCGGGTGGCATTGAAATTGTGTGTGGGCATCATGCTTCGGTTGTCCATCAGATCGTACAGGGCCCCTGTGCCCAGGCGGGCAATGCCGAACCGGCCCATGAGCGCGGGAGAAGCTGCCGTGAGGCGGAGAATGTCGGTCCGGGCCTGTTTGAGCCGGTCCGGATGTTTGACCCGGGTGCCGCCGGTGCCGGATACCCGGATATATTTGACCTTTTTGACACCCAGGCTCAGGCCCAAACCGGTGCGGCCGGCGGCATGGTACCGGTCCGTGATCACGGCCGCGAACCGGACCCCGTTCTCTCCGGCCGGCCCGATGCAGGCCAGACCCGCCTTTCCCGGGGTCAGTGTGTCATACAGCGTGTCCGTGGGCATCCCCCATAAATGGGTGGCAGAAACCAGGGTAATGCAGTCGTCTTCGATTTCGATGCCCACCGGCGCGCTGCTTTTCCCGGTGATGACCAGGCCGTCCCAGCCGGCCCGTTTGAGCTGTACCCCGATTTTGCCGCCCACGGACGCATCTCCCACCAGTCCGGTCAACGGAGAGATCGACATCATGTGGCAGCGTCCGGAAGTCGGGGCAATGGTTGCGGTCAAAGGACCGGTGAACAGGCAGACCGGCATGTCCTCATGATCCCAGGCCAGACGGGCGGCCGGCCGGACAAACAGGCCCCCCAGGCCCCTGCCCCCGATGTGTCCGGCACAGGTTTCAGGGGACAGCGACAGGGTGCTGATCCGGTGCCGGGTCAGATCGATGAGTGCAATGTGTCCGGTCCACCCGTACATCGCGTCAAAAATAGACCGGGTTCCAGACCATGTTGTCGATCAGGGTGTTGAGTCTTTCCGGATCATTGTTGTGCTTGAACCGGGAAAATGCGCATCCCTTTTCGGTCACGCCCGCATTGATGGCTTCGGCCCCCACCTGTTTGGCCACGGCAATGGACACTTCCCGCAACTGATCCAGGGGCGGGCAAAGAATCCCGTCTGCCAGGTCCTGATCCGAGATGAATTCAGCCACGGCATGGGCCGCAGCCGAGAAAAAGACCGGCAGCACCTGGGTGGCGCCGGAAGCAATGATTCCCAGACCGATTCCCGGAAAAACGAACGCATTGTTCATCTGGCCGATGCGAAAGGATTTGCCGTTATGAGATACCGGGTCAAACGGAGATCCCGTGGCCACCAGGGCGTTGCCGTCGGTCCACCGGTACAGATCCGCAGGCACTGCTTCCGTATTGGTGGTGGGGTTGCTCAATGGCAGGATGACCGGGCGGTCGGAGTTCTGCATCATCGCGTCCACAATGGGTTGATCAAAGCACCCGGGCTGGCCGGATGTGCCGATGAGCACCGTGATTTTTTCATGGAGGATGACATTTTTCATGGTGTTGTCCGCCGGTGATTTCAGCCAGGGCATTCCGGCCGGATCATGGGCAAATTTGAGCTTGTAGCGCTCCAGCTCCCGGTCCGTGGTCACCACCCCTCTGGAATCCATGGTGAAAATCCGTTTTCTGGCCTCTGTTTCATCCATGCCCTGTTCCTTGAGTTCGGTCCAGATCTGCTCGGCAATGCCCACGCCCCCGGCACCGGCCCCGTTCACCAGAAACACCTGGTCGGTGAGCGATGCGTTTTTGGTTTTCATGGCTGCCAGAATCCCGGCCAGGGTAATCGAACCGGTGCCCTGTATATCATCATTAAAGGAAATCACCTGGTCCAGATATTTGTCCCGCACGGAAAAAGCGGTCTGTTTGGAAAAATCCTCCCACTGGCACAGGGCTTTGGGGAACACTTTTTTAAAAGCCGTGACGAATTTTTCAATAAACAGATCATAGTCGTCCCCTTTCAGCCGTTTGTTCCGCCATCCCAGATATCCGGGATCATCCAGCAACACCTGGTTGTTGGTTCCCACATCCAGGGAAATGGGCAGGCAGTGCCAGGGAGCGATGCCCGCGCCCTGGGTGTACAGCATCAGTTTGCCCAGGCAGATGGGAATACCGCCGGCGCCCTGGTCCCCTAAACCCAGAATGCCCTGGTTGTCCGTGACCACGGCGACCCGGATATCCTTGTCCGTATAGTTGGCCAGAATGTATTCTGCATAGTCGATGTTGTCTGGAAACAGGTGGATGCCGTTGGCCCGGCGGAACATGCTGGAATACTGCTGGCAGGCCAGACCCACGGTGGGGGTGTAGATGATGGGCAGAAACTGGGTGACATCGCTGGCGATCACGGCATGGGCCAGGACCACGTTCCGGTCGTAAAGACTTCTGATATAGATGAATTTTTCGATATCAGTCTCTTTTTTTGCAATAATATCCAGGCTGTTGCCCACCTGTTCCTCCAGGGTTTTGACCCGGAAGGGAAGGTATCCGCTCAGCTTGAGGCGGACCCGCTCTTCAATGGAGAATGCCGTGCCTTTGCTGATGTTGTTGAACCGCAGAATGTCGAATCCGCGGAGGTTGATGGTCACGCCGGTGGTGTTGCCGTATTCACCGTATTCAAATTCATAATGATTGATTTCCATGGTATGTGTGGATCTCCTTAAATTATCTGTTCAAATAATGAATAAAAAACAAATAATTATAACACAGATTTTCCACAGATAAAATCATGATTGTAAAATAGCCGTTTATTGCTGCTGTTTGCGTAAATCCTTGCGCAGAATTTTGCCCACATTGGATTTGGGGAGTTCTTCTTTAAATTCCACGGATACCGGCAGCTTGTATCTGGCCAGCCGTTCGGCACAGTAATCGATCACCTCTTTTTCGGTCATGGTCTGGCCCTGTTTGAGCACCACGAACGCTTTGATGGATTCCCCGCGTTTGGGATGCGGGATGCCCACGGCACAGGCTTCCAGAATTTTGGGATGTTCATACAGCACTTCATCGATGTCCCTGGGGTAGACATTATACCCGCCCGAGATGATCATGTCCTTGATGCGGTCCACGATGAAGAAATAGCCGTCCTCATCCATTTTCGCCACATCACCGGTGCACAGAAATCCGTCTTTGGTCAGGGTTTTGGCGGTTTCTTCGGGTTTGTTCAGATATCCTTTCATGATCTGGGGTCCCCGGATGAGCAGTTCCCCGGCTTCTCCTGCGGGCATCTCTTTTGTACTGTCTTCCAGATCCACGATCCGGCATTCCGTATCCGGCAGGGGAACCCCGATGCTGCCGACTTTCCGCCGGCCCCGGAAAGGATTCACATGGGTCACCGGAGACGATTCCGTGAGACCGAACCCTTCCACGATAACGGAACCGGTTTTGTTTTCGAACTTATTGATCACTTCCAGGGGCAGGGGCGCGCTTCCGGAAAAGCAGCCTTTGATGCTGGTCAGATCCATGTGTTCCAGATCCGGGTGATCCAGGATGCCGATATACATGGTGGGAACCAGCGGTGCGAACGTGACCTTGAATTTGGTGATGGCTTCCAATAAAGGTTCGGCCTGGGGTTTGGGCACCAGCACATTGGCCCAGGCCAGGCGGATGGCCAGGTTCATGGATACGGACATGCCGAAGACATGAAAGAAGGGCAGGGCCCCGAGCATGATTTCAGCCCCTTTGTCAAATTCAGGGAACCAGGCCTCGATCTGTTGAATCTGAAAGGAGATGTTTCCATGGGTGAGCATGACGCCCTTGGAAACGCCGGTGGTGCCGCCGGTGTACTGATACATGGCCACATCATCCATGGTCAGCTCGGCCTGGGTGTTGTCCGGACTGTATTTGGACATGATATCCTTGAACGCAAAAAGGTCCGGTGCCGGAGACACTTCTGCGGCCAGGCCTTTTTTCTTGGCCACCAGCGGAAACAGCAGGCGTTTGACAAACGGCAGAAAATCACCGATGGACGTGTACACAATGGTTTTGATCCCGGTTTTTTCCCGCAGTTTCACCATGCGTTCGACCAGCAGATCCAGGGTGATGAGAAATTTGGATCCCGAGTCTGTGAACTGGTGTTCCAGTTCAGGGTCCGAGTACAGCGGGTTGTTGAACACAACGATGCCGCCGATTCTCAAAATGGCGTAGTAGGCCACGACACAGGGGATTACATTGGGCAGAAGAATGGCGACACTGTCGCCTTTTTTGATGCCGAAGTCTTTGAGCGCGGCAGCGAATTTTCCGACCATCTCGTCCAGTTCCCTGAAACTTACGCTGTAACCTTGAAAAATCAGGGCCGGGTGGTCTGGAAACCGGGCTGCCGATTCCTTCAGAAATTGCGGTACCGGGATGTCTTTAAAATCGATGTTACCCTGAATCATCGGTTCATAGGCATTCAGCCAGATTTTTTTTGCATACATGCTTTGGTCGGCCAAAGTCGGCTCCTTTCAAAAAAGGGTTAAATATTCCCGTCGGAAAACCCCGGATCTTGTCAGAACTAACCCAACAGGGAGTTCCGCCGGCGGGTTCTGCCTGAAACGGTCTGGCCCAGGATCCATCCGACCAGAATCACCCCGAAACCGGCCAGAAACCACTTGATCATGGCGGTTTTGAACAGGGTTGCAGATTTTTTTTCCAGTTGTTCGACCTGAAGAGACAGTTGTGTGTTCTCTTTTTCCAGGTCCTTGTTTTTCTGCAGAACCTGAAAAAGATCGTCTGTATTCTCAGACAGGTCAGCCATCTTGTCTTTGAGTTGTTTATGGGTCTCTGACAAGGTATTGAACTGTTTTTCCAGGGCCGCGTATTCCTCTGTCATGGTTTCGATGATTTGGGCTTTGGGTGTTTCAAAGGTAACAAACTGCTTGTCCACCCAGCCGGTGTCTCCGGAAGACAACCGTACTTTGTAATAATTGTCTCGTTCATCCAGAATGGTCAGCCGGGTATTGCTTTCCAGTGTTTTCAACACCTCATATGAAGGGCCCGGTCCCTGTCTGAAGGTGAGAATCAGCATATCGGTGACATAACCGATACGGGACTGGGTGTATCCGGATACCCCGCCTAAAAAAAGACTCAGGCTGATAAAAAGAAAAAAGAATAGACGCATGTGACCTCCGGGTTGTTTTTTTATTGTTTCAATAACAATCCCGGAATTATTTTACAATACCCCAAAGGAAAACAAGGAAAAAAACTTGCTAAATTCCGGAAAACATGGGTATCAAAAGGGATGGATTCGCAGAAATGAAGCAGGAACAGAATGGATCAGTCGCTGTATCGAAAATTGTGTGTGGCCAATATCATGAACGGGGTGACCGAGGGATTGTCCAAATTCTCTCATCCCAGCCGGGTGGCACTGGTTTTTGCGCCGGATCCGGACGATCCGGTGATGGTCATGGATCCCCAGGACCTGCTCAGGGGACACGGGGTCAAGGTTCACACCATGTTCGGCTCCGAAGAAGGGGGGTGGCG
>JAABTO010000186.1 GCA_011389835.1 Desulfotignum sp.
CCTGCATCCTCCAGCGGCGGGGTCAACAGTACGATATCCCCGGCCGCCAATCCGTTTTTCACATGAATCATCCGGCTGTTGTCCAGACCGATCTCCACCTGCCTGGGAACAAACCCGCCGCCGGACCGGACATACACCGTGGGAACCCCCTGCACCTGCAGCACCGCCTGGACCGGCACGGACACCACGTTGTCATGGGTTTCGATAATGATCTGCGCCTGGCAGCTCATGCCCGTTCGCATATCACTGTCATTGCCGTCCAGAAATATCTGGGTGGTGAACACTTTGAGATCCGGGTTCATCCATATGCTCTGGGCATCGGGAAGCGGCGCGATATGGGTGATCCGGCCGGTAAATTCCCGCCCGGGCAGGGCGTCCACGGTCACTTTTGCCGGCATGCCCGTGCGCACCTTTTTGAGGTTGGATTCATGAATGGCGATCTCCGCATTGCTGGAGCTGCCGGTGGGCAGATAGATCAGCTCCTGCCGCTCCCGGATATCCTGTCCTTCCTGCAGGGGTTCGGTATTGCGCCGGAACATCCCGCCCTGGGCGCTGGTGGCGTAAATCACCAGACCGTCGGCAGGGGAAACGATTCTGGTTTTTTCCAGCTGCGTCAGGATTTTTTCCAGCCGGTCATTCTGGCGCTCAAATTCGGCTTCCCGGGCGTTGAGTTCGGCCCCGGCCTGCACCACATCGGCCCGGGCCTTGCGCCGGGTCCGTTCCATGGCCATCTCCGCCTGACTGACATCACTTTTGCGCTGGGCCAGGTCCCGCTGATTGGTATAATTCACCAGCAGATCCAGGTTGTTTTCCGCCAGGCTCAGGTCCAGGGCCTTTTTTTTCTCTGCCAGTTCATCCGCTGCCAGCTCGGTCTGGGAAATGAATTTTTCCTCATACAGGGTTTTTGACCATTCCAGGCGTTCCCTGGCCCGGGCCAGCTCCTCTTGAGCCAGAGTGATTTCCGCATTGGCTTTCTGAAGGGCATTGGGATATTCCCCGCCCGTGTATTTTTTCAGATCCTGCCGCGCGAACGCCAGGGTCAATTCTGCCAGATCCAGATCGCTTTGCGCCTGATTCTCCACCACAGCCAGATTTTCCGTGGCATTGACAAACGCTGCCCGGGCATTCTGCACCTTGATTTCCTGATCGATTCTGGCATCCATCAATGCACTGGCATCCAGCTCCACCAGCAGGTCCCCTTTTTTCACCTGGGTGCCCTCGGGAATCAGATACAAAATAGAGGTCTTGCCCTCCACTTCGTTTTTGATGATCAACTGCTCTCTGGCCTTGATGGTGCCGGATTCCACCACATCGATGGTCAAGGGTCCGGACCTCACCACATACACGGCTTCCTGCAACAAAGGTTCCCGGGAACCGGAAAAACGCTGCCACACCACCAGTGCCAGTCCCACCAGTGCCAGAATCACCACACCCCATATCACCTGTTTTCCGCCCGGCATCAAAACGATCCTTCTGATAAATATTCTTTCCACAAACCAGTGTCCGTCACCACCAGCACCCCCATGTCCCGCTGTATTTCCAGTTCCGCGATCCGGTAATCCACCCTTGCCGCTGTCAGGCTGTTCTGAGCGGTCAGCAGTGAATCCTGGGCTTCCAGCAGGTCCCGGGTTTCCGCCCGGCCCGCCTCCATGAACAAGGAGATGCTTCTCACTCGCTTTTCTGCCAGGGCCACGGCCTGGGCCTGGATAACCAGGGTTTTCCTGGCCTCGAACAATTCCCTCAACCGATTGCGTATCTCGATTTTCACGGTGTCCTCCAGTTTCTGGACATCCCGCACCGCCTGCGCCAGTTCGACAAACCGGTTGCGATAGGTGACCGCTTCTGCGGTCCTCTCAAACGGCAGATCCAGGGTGAGCAGCGCGGAAAACACCCCTTTGTCCATGCGGAGTACGGCATTGTCCAGGTCAGCCGAGGTAATGGTTCTGCGTTCTCCCGCAGACGCGGATCCCAGAAAGGTCAGTTCAGCCCCCAGCGCATCCGCGGCCACCACCACCTTCCTCTGGGCATCAAACACTTTTGCCTGAGCGATCTGCAGATCCAGCCGCCGCTCCAGCGCCAGGGAGACGGCGGTCTGCTCAGCCAGTTCCAGAGGCCCGGGATCGTCAAGGACCATATCCTGTCTTTTTTTCATCCGGCTGATAGACCCGGGATCCAGCTGGATATCCGCGTCCGGCGGCAATCCCAGAAGTATCTTGAACGAATCCATCTGTTTTTTGAACGATTCTTCCGCAGACAGCCACCGCTGTCTGGCCACCAGCTGTGTCTGGACGGACTGGTCCACCTGAATCTCCTTGAGCCGGCCGGCATCGCCCAGACGCCGGCTGCGCCGGGTCAGGGCTTCCCGCCGGAAATAATCTTCCCGGGCATTGTCCACGGTGTCCATCTGCTGTAACAGATTCAGGTATTGACGGCCCACAGCCACGGCAAAGGTTTTTTTGAACCGTTCGAATTCCAGAATGGCATACACCAGGTTCTGTTCCGCCTGTCTCAGGTTTTCCGTGACAATGTGCCGGCCGGATCCCCGCAGCAGCGGAATGGACAGGCTGGCGTCCCCGGCAATCCCCACCGAGGAACCGCCCCCGCTGAAAAGCAGGGCGGCCAGATCCACTGCAAGAGATGTCGTCAATGCAGCACCACTCTCAAGCTGCCGTTCACCGGTCATGTCCACACTGGACCGGGTGCCTTTCCGCCCCGGATCCGTGGACAGATCCGCACTGAACAGCTGCTGTACCTGTCCGATGAACCGGTTTCGAAAATAATCCTGCTCCAGATACAGCGCCAGGGCCGCCTGAAAAACGGCTTCCTTTCTGGTTTGATAGTCAAAACTGTTCCGGGCGCCGATTTCCAGGGCCTGAAACAGGGTCAGGGTCAAAGGTGACAGCAACGCCTGTGGATCATTGCCGGTGTCTGAAAAAGGCGCCGGAAACCCGGGTTCCGGCCAGTGGGCAATCACGGGCAGCCGGTCCTTTCCAAACGATGCAGGGCCCGCAACCGGCAATGACAGCCGGTCCAGCAGCCGGCGCCTGAGGGTGTCTTCAGGTTTTTCAACACAAAAACCGGTTTCCGTGTCAAGCACCTGGGACCGGGTCTGGGTGATGATCTGCCGGGCATGGGTATCCACATTCCGGCGGAACGCTTCCGGGGTGCGGCATCCGGCAGTCAACCCGATCACAAGGATCAGGGCGGCCAGGATAAATCTCATATGAACAGGCTGCGAAACAGTCAAAGGCATCAGTTCAGTCATTTTCCGTGAGTGTCAATCAGAACAATGAATCTATCATATTTCTGCGGGGTTTGAAAAGAGTTACCGGCATGGGGTCACTCAAGCAGGCCCACGATCACGGGGACAGCCGGCGGAACCCGGGTGCTGGAGCGGATCAGGTTCCGAATCATGGAAAAATGGTTGCCCGGTACCCGTATCAAGGACACGTCATCGAGCCGGGTGCTATTCACAGATACCAGGCCGTCGCCCAGCACATCCCTGATGCCGCCCGCTTTTCGAGAAAACAACATCATCCCGGCAATGATATCAATCTGAACATCTGCCGGAAGCGGACGCTGATTCAACCGCGTCAGAAACCGGCTGCCCGGCAGCAGATCCACTCCGGCCGCACCCGTACCGTCCAGAAGACAGTGAAGCCAGTGCGTGCCCGGTACACCCAGATGGTATATCTGATCCTTGATTTCCGTGACGATCCGAAACCGGGCCAGGTGTGCCCCCTGATTCGGGGGGCCTACCAGAATGAGCTGCCTGACCTCCGGTACGTTTCCGGCGGCGGCCGCTCCGGAATAATTGAGTTCCGGACAGGTGAGCATGTCCCGGGCCACCAGTCCGCCCATGGAATGGGTCACAACGGAGACCGGGCCCGGGTCTGTCCTTGCCAGGTGCTGCATCTGATCAAAAAACAACCGGGAAGAGGCCTGGATGGCCTGATCATTGGGATAGGACATGACAAACAACTGAAACCGGCTGGCCTGAAGAACCGGGATCAGGTCATCCCATATAATCCCCGGATCATCCAGGCCGTGAACCAGGATCACCCGGCCTTTTGAATGCGGATTGTCCGGCGGGGAAATCCCCTGAAGCGGCTGAATACCCAACCGGTCCGCCAGATTCCGGGCCGCTTCCGGAAACCGGGCCAGCACAGACAGATGAAAATCGTGCCGCAGCTGATCCTCATTGGGCAGTATCATCTGACGGCATACCTGGAACAGAACCACCAGCAGCAGCACCAGGCCCATGAGCACGGCCCGCCGTTTTTTGAGCCGTCTGTGAAATTGATTGTCGGAATCTTTCATATCTGATAGCATGACGTCCAATTGTTTACCACAGAATACACCAGAGAATTCATGAACGCCATCCATAAAAAAAAGAAAATCGGCATTGTTACCGGCGGCGGGGACTGTCCCGGACTGAATGCGGTCATCCGGGCCATTGTCAAAGCCGCCGATCTGAAGGGATGGAAAAGCACCGGCATTTACGGCGGTTACGACGGCCTGCTGACGCCCATGAAAACCCGGCCCCTGGCCCACAGGGATATGGACGGCCTGCTGGTCCGGGGCGGCACGATTCTGGGCACGGCCAGCAGCGGTCCGTTTTCCGCCAAAACCGGCCAGGGAAAGACCCGCCTGATCGATCCCGGGATCCTGTCCCGGGCAAAGGCCAATTTTGACCGGGAAAACCTGTCCGCGCTGGTGGCCATCGGCGGCGACGGCACCCTGAGCGTGGCATTGCAGATGCATGCGGCAGGCTGGCCCGTGGTGGGTGTTCCCAAAACCATAGACAACGACCTGGACGCCACGCTCATGACCTTTGGATTCGACACGGCCGTCTCCTGTGCCGTGGATGCCCTGGACCGGCTTCACAGTACGGCCCAGAGCCACGACCGGGTCATGGTTCTGGAAGTCATGGGCCGGTATGCCGGCTGGATCGCGACCCAGGCCGGACTGGCCGGCGGGGCCGATGTCATCCTCATTCCTGAGATCCCGTTCAATTATGATGCGGTGTGCCGGAAAATAGACCGTCGTGAAGCAGAAGGAAAACACTTCACCCTCGTGATTGTGGCGGAAGGTGCCCGCCCGGCCGGGCAGGACTATGTGTCCGAATCTCCGGACACACAAGACCGGGAAATCCGTCTGGGCGGCATCGGGCAGCAGGTGGCCGGAGAAATCCAGACCAGAACCAAAAAAGAGTCCCGGTGTGTGGTGCTGGGCCATTTACAGCGGGGCGGAACGCCTACCCAGTTCGACCGCCAGCTGTGTACCCGGTTCGGGGTGTATGCGGTTCAGATGATCGCGCAAAAACAATTCGGCATGATGGCGGCCCTTACCGGTACGGGGATCGCACCGGTCCTGCTGGCTGATGCCGTGGACCGGATCCGCATCGTGCCCAAAGATGGGGAACTGGTGATGACCGCCCGGGCGCTGGGTATCAGTTTCGGGGACGCCTGAGTGGTCCGGGGCCCTTTTACGGTACGATCCAGACCGCGCAATCCGACACCTGGCTGATGATCTGCCGGGACACCGATCCCATAAAAAAGGACCGGTTGATCCCGCGTCGGCCGATGACCAGGGTGTTGAACCCGTTTTTTTCCGCAAAAGCCACCACGTCGTGCCCGATACGGCGGGAGCCTTCCAGGGTGTGAACCGCCACCTGATCCCTTGACAATCCCATCTGTTCGAATTTTTCTATGGCTTTGGGATAGAATTGATCCACGCACGCCCGGTCTTTTTTTTCAATGATCTGAACAAATTCCGGATCCGCCTCCAGATCGATTTCACAATAATTGTGGGCCGTATTGGTCACATGGATCAGGGTGACATGGATCTTTTTGTTTTCCGACACCATGAATCCCACATGATCCACTGCCCGCAACGCGTCTTCAGATCCGTCAATGGCCACCAGAATCTTTTCAGGCGCATCCTGTCTGGCATCCTTGTTGACCATCCACACGGGAATCACCTGGGATCGTTCAAGGATCGCGTCGGAAACACTGGCATCAAAGAATTTCTGGATCCCTGCCACGCCCCGCCGCCCCACCACAATGGCATCGAGCATGTGTTTCTGGGCATATTCGATCACATCCTGAGCCAGCCCGAGTTCTCTGGGACGGCTCAGCAGACGGATGCGGTCTTCCGGAAAACCGGCATCCGTCATTTCCGACTTGAGTTCCTTCAGAATCTTCATGGCGGCGGCCTCATTCTTTTTCAGGGCCTTGTTCATCTGTACGCGGACGTGCAGGTCTCTGGCCGCTTCCTCTTTCAGATACAGGGAAACCGGGGCCTGCACATGAAACAGCACACAATGCAGGTCTTTGATGAAAGATGATGCCCGGGCCGCATATCTGACCGCCTGCAGAGATGTCCGGGATTGATCGACGGGGACGAGAATCTGTTTTTCCATACATGGCTCCTTTTTTAAAAAAGATATGTCAGCATACCGCCACACCTGCCCCGGGTCAAGTCCGGAAACGACAATGGGTTTTTGCTTGCCTCAGGCGGCAGATGTGATATGCTGACGGATTGAATTC
>JAABTO010000187.1 GCA_011389835.1 Desulfotignum sp.
TTTTTTCTGCAGTTCCGGATAATCATCCAGATAATGGTTGGCAATCTGGTACAGCTCGCCGGAGTCATGGATGGCATATCCCAGCACTGCAAACCGCTGGTGTTTGAGGGAGAACGCTTCCAGTTCGGCTTCATAGGCGGCCACACGGTCGACAATTTCCTCCATGACAGCGGATCCCGGGGTGGCACCGGCCTGAACCAGTTCTTCACACCGGCTGATGAGATCGATGTAAAATGCCTTGTTGTCCATCACATACACCGGCCGTTCCCGGTAGTTTCTCTGTTTACGGATCCGGCGTATACCATCCAGCCGCACCGAGCGTTCACTCTGCTTTTCCTCCAGGGTTTCGATGCGGGAAATGTCTTTGGCCTGGACCACGTGGATATCCCCTTCCGTGGAAATGATGTACTCGATCTCGCACTTGAATCCCAGTCTTTTCTGGATGGCCCGGGACAATTGAAACAGGCTCCGGTCATGGGGAATCCGGGTGATATGGGGCTCGGTCTGCACTTTCTGGTTTCTGTTTCTGCAGTAACCGAACTCCCAGTAGTTGTGGATCATCTTGGCCATGACCGAGGAGCCGTTGACAAACGGCATCACAATCACCCCCATCTCATCCAGATCGATGGGCGGGGCATCGTTGAAAATCTGCTGGCGTCTGATGGACAGGTGTTTGGCGGTCTCTGCCAGTTTGATGATCCGGTTGCGCGCGTAGATGATCCCCCCGATATCCGCATAGGTTTCCAGGGAATCGAATGTTCCGCCTCTGTAATCAGCCTCCTGGGGATGGGCGCTTCTGGCGATCACCTTGTAACTTTCCCGGTGAACATCCAGAAACGTGTTCAGCGCCTTGAAATCATCGGTTTTAAATTTCTGGGCCGACACATACACAAAATCGGGCACATTGAATCCATTGGCCCTGAGTTTTTCCAGCAGTTTCGCCTTTTCAGGCACCGTGTTTTCCATGTTTGCCTTGACTTTTGGACCTAAGTTCTTTAATTAAATCTCACCTGAAATATATTGAAGAAGACATCAACACAGAATTAGGTATCATATGTTCAAATGGAATGCAATACCTGGCCCTGACCGGTTCATAGATATTGAAAGCATCCAGATATGGGATTGAAAATTCTGCTGGTGGATGATGAACAGGACTTTGTTGAAACCCTGTCTGAACGGCTCCAGATGAGGGATATGGATTCCCATGCCGTATTCGACGGGAAAACCGCTCTGGCACAGGTGCAGTCCCACCCTCCCCAGGTGATGATCATCGATCTGAAAATGCCCGGCATGGACGGCATTCAGGTATTGCGGCAGGTAAAACAGACCCATCCATGTATCCGCGTCATCATTCTGACCGGACACGGTTCGGAACAGGACCGCAAAATCTGCATGGACCTGGGGGCATCCGCCTATTTTCAGAAACCTGTTGATATCGATGAGTTGAATGCCGCCATCCGGCAGGGGCCTGGCAACGGTCCGCCGAATCCATCCGGTGCGGATGATTTTAACCATTCTTTTAATACAGGTTGCCGCCAGACATGATCTCCTTGCAGCGACTCAAGCCCGCATTCTGGAATCACGCAGATGATCCCGGTAATTACAGCGGGTTGAATCTCAAACGCAAATGGAAACTGATTGTCCTGCTCACCTCGATTCTCGCCCTGTCTCCGCTGATCATCATGACCCTGGTGGATTTCAACCTGACCCGGCGCACCATTGAAACCGAATCCAATACCCGCATGCTCAACAGCCTTCACACCCTTGCCGGCATCATGGCCGCCTCTCTGTCACAAAATCCGTCCACGGGCAGCGCCTTAGACCTGTGGCAGGACGCATTTCACCAGTTGAACACCGGACCGGACAACGATCTGTTTCTCGTGGATGCCTCCGGACATCTGGTGACCCCGTCGTTTCACTATGACCGGGAGAGCGGTCAAGCCACCCTCGATACCCGCCTTTTCACACAAACCGGTGGTATCGTGGACTGGCAGACCCCGGACGGCACGGCCGTGCTGGCCGGATACGCCAGAATCCCCGGCACCCCGCTGACACTGGTGCAGCTGCGTCAGGCAGACTGGCTCAAAGATCTCTGGCTCAAACCCCGGCTCAAGCTGCTCTGGTTTTTGTGCGTGAGCATCCTTCTGATCCTGTTGTCCATCATGGGCATGGCCACCTATCTGGTGGGCCGGATTCACGCATCAGAGCGCCGGCGCATCGAAGCCCTTCACCACGAGGAGCATGCCAACCGCCTGGCCTCCATCGGCCGGCTGGCTTCGGGCGTGGCCCATGAAATCAACAATCCTCTGGACATCATCAACCAGAAAACCGGATTGATGATCGACCTGCTGACCCTGGGAAAAGAAAAAAGCCCGGATCAACGGCTGCTGCCACTGGCCGAAGATGTCCTGGATGCGGTGAAACGGTGCGGCACCATCACCCGGCAACTTTTGGGCTTTGCCCGGCACATGGAACCCAGTGTGGAACCAGTGGATATTGAAGAGGTCGTTTCCCAGGTGCTGGCCCTGGTGGAGACCGATGCGCACCATCGGAATATTGCCATTCAGGTATCACCCATACCGGCGGTGCCCGGGTTTGAATGTGACCGCAGCAGTCTGCTGCAGATTTTTCTGAACCTGGCGGAAAACGCCATCACCGCCATGGCGTCAAAAGGGATTTTGACCATTGACGTGTCAAGGGAAAAAACCGATCAGGTGACCATCACCGTGTCCGATACCGGCAAAGGCATTTCCCCGGAGGATCTGCCCAAAATTTTCGAGCCGTTCTACTCCTCCCGAAACGACCGCTGGGGGGCGGGTCTCGGCCTTGCCATCACATATGGTCTGATTCAGGAAATGGGCGGAGATATCATGGTCAAAAGTGTCGTGGGAAAAGGCACCCGATTTGTCCTGACCCTGCCGGTGAAAGCCACCCGGCCCCCGGCATCGGATGGCTCTTTGCATCTGCCCGGAAGCGGCATACCGGTGGAGCCCACTTCAAAAGACACCCCCCAGGGAGCGATGCATGTCACCAAGCAAAAATGATATCCAGTTTTTCGGAACTTTATCCGCCGCCATGACCCATGACATGAAAAACTGTCTGGCCATTATCAATGAAAACGCCGGACTGCTGACAGACCTGGCAGTCAAAGCACAGGACAGGGCAATTCCTGTCGATCCTTTGAAAGCGGCAATCATCAGTGAAAAAATCGGAAAACTTGTGGCCCGGGCCGATGACATGATAAAGCGGTTCAACCGTTTCGCCCACAGCATGGATTATGACAAAGAAACCGTGGACCTGGAAGAGGCGGTGGACCTGGTGGCCCGTCTGGCCGAGCGGATTTTCCGGCAGGACCGGATCCGTTTGACCGTGATTCCCGCTTCCGCCCCCTGCCGGATCCATGCCTCCCGGTTTGCCCTGCTTCACCTGATTTACCGGGCCATGGATATTCTGTGCCGCCATCAGGCCGAAGGAACATCGGATATTGAAAAACCGGTCACGGTCCGATTCGGCACCGACCCGAACATGCCGGAAATCTGTTTTACCCAGGATTCCGGGCCAGAAATTAAACTGGAATCCCTGTTTACCAGCCCCGAAGACCAGGCGTTACTCGCACGGGTGAACATGAACATTAGAACCATGGATTCCGGAGCGGGGTTTTGTCTGAACACCCTCCCTCCGGCGCGTGAATGAAAGATGCCGGAACAGAAAACCGGCAATAAAATATTTGAAAACAAGGAGAAACTCATGTCTGAAAAAGTGTTACTGGTGGATGATGAAAAAGATTTTTTGGATATCATGTCCGAACGGATGGAAGCCCGGGGCATGACGGTCAAAACCGCTGAATCGGCGGACCAGGCCCTCAAAATACTGGAAAAGGAAAGTTTCGATGCCATTGTCATGGATTTTAAAATGCCGGGCATGGACGGCATCCAGGCATTGAAAAACATCAAGACCCGGAAACCCGAATTGCAGATCATCCTGCTCACCGGGTATGCCACCGTGGAAAAAACCGTGGAAGCCATGAAAATCGGTGCCACGGACCTTCTGGAAAAACCTGCGGATCTCGAAGCTTTGGCCGCTAAAATCAAACAGGCCAAAGCGGAAAAAATGCTGCTGGTGGAAAAAAAGACCGAAGACAAAATCAAGGATATTCTCAAGCGGTTCGGCGGATGATCCGGCTCGACTGTATGGGAGATTTTATAGCCATATCGGCAATGCTTGACAAGAACACGGCATTTGCCTTATTTATTCACAATTTATGGATGGACTGTAAGGCGAGGAATAACGCCTTGAGAATAATGATGGAATGATGAAGCAAAATATTAACTTATCAAAACATGTAGGAGTGACATGAATACGAAATCGACAGCCTCATCCGGAATTCAGATAGACTGGAAGCGGATCATGTTTCTGATGATCGGGATCATCCTGTTTGCCATTGTAAACTATTCCCCGCCCTGGCCCGATGCCGTGGATCCCATGGGTAAGGCCTTTAATCTGTCTCCCCAGGGCAAGGCCGCCATTGCCCTGTTTCTTCTGGCCGGCACCTGGTGGGTGTTTGAAGTGGTGCCCATCGGGGTCACCGGCCTGACCATCGGTATTGTCCAGGCCCTGTTTTTCATTCGCCCGGCCGCCGACGCGTTCAAGGATTTCATGGACCCGTCGGTGCTGTTCATTTTCGGGTCCCTGATGATCGGCACGGTGTTCACCAAGGTGGGCATCACCAAGCGCCTGGCCTATAAAATGCTTCTGATCGTGGGAGAACGCACCTCCATGATCTATTTGGGATGCTTTGTGGTCACGGCCCTGCTCACCCATGTGATGGCCCACACCGCCGTGGCTGCCACCATGTATCCGCTACTGCTGTCCATCTATGCCCTGTATACTGAAGAAGAGGGCCCCACCCGCTTCGGCAAGGGGCTGTTCATGGGCATGGCTTACGTGGCCGGTGCTGGGAGCATCATCACCCTGCTGGGGGCGGCCCGGGGCATTGTGGCTTTGGGATTTTATGAAGAGATCACCAACAAATCGGTCACGTTTTTCGAACTGACCTATTACATGTTTCCTGTCGGCTGGCTCATGGTGTTTGGCCTCTGGGGCTTTTTCATGATATTTTTCAAACCGGAGAAAGCGGTCATCCCGGGGCTGCGGGAAAAAGCCCGGCAGCTCAGCAATGAAATGGGTCCGTTCACCCGCCATGAGATCATCGCCACGGCCATTATTCTGGGTGTGATCCTGTTTCTTTCCCTGCAGTCCTTCATCCCGGCATTGAAACCCTTTAACAAGGCCGCTGTCCTGCTGGTGTCCACTGTTCTGTTTTTCATTGTGGGGATTCTGGATATCCGGGACCTGGAAGATGTACCCTGGAACATTATCCTGTTGTTTGCCGGTGCCATGAGCATGGGTTTCTGTTTGTGGCAGACCGGGGCTGCTGAGTGGCTGGCCATCAACTGGCTGGGGTTTTTCACCGAAGCCCACTGGTTCGTGTTTGTCATGGCCATTGCCTTTTTTGTCATGCTCATGACCAACTTTATCATGAACGTGGCCGCCATTGCCATATCCGTGCCCGTGGCTCTGGTGGTGGCGCCTTACCTCGGGGTGGCCGCCGAAGTGATCGTGTTTTCCGCCCTGGTGGTGGCCGGCATGCCGTTCCTGCTCCTGGTGGGCGCGGCCCCCAATGCCATTGCCTACAACTCCGGACAGTTCACCTCCGGTGAATTTTTCGGATACGGCATTCCCGCCAGTATTCTGCTCATGGCCCTGACAGCCCTGGCCGTGCTGCTGATCTGGCCGCTGCTGGGCATGCCCATTCTGTTGAGTTAATCCTTTTGCCCGGCCCGGTGCATTGCACATCTCTGCCACATGCACCGGGCCGATGACAAAAATATCCGGTTTGACACTGACTGCACCGCATTCATTCACTTTACAGGGGAGGCACACCATGAAGGCAAAAAAAGTCCAAGAACTGATGATCACCTTGTCGGATTATGCCACGGTACCGGATACAGAAACTCTTGCCGGGGCGATTCAGGCATTGAAACAGGCCAATGCCGACAAACAGATGAATCACAAGCACCGGGCCGTTTTGGTCTGTGATAGCGATCACCATGTCATCGGAAAGGTGGGTATCCGTGAAATTCTAAAAGCCATGGAACCCAAATACCGGCGGTTTGCCGGCACCGATCACCCCGGCAACGTGAGCCTGTCTCATTTCGGGTTTAACCAGGAATTTCTTTCTTCTCTGGTGGACAAATACAGTCTGTGGCATGAATCCATGGACACCCTGGTGGCAAAAGCCGCCGAAAGACCTGTCAAGGAGATCATGTATACACCTTCACAAGGCGAATATGTCAACGTGGATGCGCCGTTGTCCGAAGCGGTGCACCAGTTCATTATCGGGTGCCATCAGTCCCTGCTGGTGGTCAAAAAAGAACGCGTGATCGGAATCCTGCGCCTGGCAGATGTGTTTGATATGGTCTGTGATCTGATGGCATGAGCCTGTCTTT
>JAABTO010000188.1 GCA_011389835.1 Desulfotignum sp.
ATACCACAACCGGCCTTGCACAGTGCATCGAAAAAGGCGCTGAACAGTTTGGGTGGGAAAAGGCGGTAAAACGTGCAAGGGCACACAATCAAACCGACAGCCATATCAAGCGCGGTGTGGGAATGGGGTCCTGCGTCTGGTTCGTGGGCGGGGGCGGTCCGCCATCCACGGTCATTATAAAACTCTTTCGGGACGGATCAGTGAACCTGAACATGGGGGCCAGTGATATCGGCACCGGCACCAAAACAGTGATGGCCCTGGTGGCGGCTGAAGAACTCGGGGTCAGGCCCGGGGTTATCCAGATTGAACATGCAGACACGGAAACCACCCAGTATGCAACACCCAGCGGCGGCAGTAAAACGGTTCCCACTGAGTCGCCCACTGTGCGTAATGCCGCGATTGCCGTCAAAAGGCAGATTCTTGAAATGGCATCAGAAGACCTGAACGTACCAGCAGCCGATCTTGATTATGAAGGCGCTGAAATCATATCAAGAAATGACAAAAACACACGGATAAAGGTAACCGATGTCAGCCGCCTGAAAAAAAGGGGAGTGGTTGTGGGCGTGGGCTATCGGGGCCCCAATCCTGCAGACAAGAGTGTTAATCCGTTTGCGGCCCAGTTCTGTGAGCTGGAGGTGAACACCAGAACCGGTGAAATGCAGATTCTGCGGTTTTTGAGTGCCAATGACAGCGGCCGGGTCCTGGACAGGCTCACCTATGACAACCAGGTTTTTGGCGGCATTGTCATGGGTATCGGATTCGGCATGACCGAGTTCCGGCAGCTGGATGCCAGACAGACCGGCAAACTGTGCAATCGGAACTGGCATGACTACAAGCTTCCCACAGCGCTTGACGTGCCTGTGGACATGGAAAGTCTGCCCATAGAAATCGATGATCCGGAAGCCAACAACACCGGAACAAAAGGCCTGGGCGAGCCGGTGACCATACCCACCGCCGCAGCTATTGCCAATGCGCTTTTTATGGCCACCGGTATCCGGTTTACCAGGGCCCCGGTCAATCCCATTGAAATGCGCCGACACCTGACAGCCATAAAGGAGGGATAAGCCGTGCTACCACAATTTTCATATGTCCGGCCTGATACATTAAAAGATACAGTAAAGCATCTGAATGAGAAAAAAACGGCAATCCATGCAGGCGGCACCGATCTGATCGGGTGCCTGCGCGATGGTATTATGCAGGTGGACAAAATCGTGAGTCTGGGTGCATTGTCCGATCTTCACGGAATCAGGGAAACCCCAGACGGCGGACTGGTCATCGGTGCGCTGACAACCATCACCGAAGTTGCGGAAAATCCCCTGGTAAAACAAAAATATCCCGGCCTTTCCCAGGGAGCGTCAGAAGTGGCCAGTCCCCAGCTTCGAAACCAGGGAACCATTGGTGGAAACCTCTGCCAGAAGCCCCGCTGCTGGTATTATAGAGGAGAATTTCACTGCCTGCGCAAAGGCGGGAACACCTGCTATGCTCTGGACGGAGAGCACCAGTTTCATGCCATATTCGGGCATGACAATATTTGTGTTATCACCCATCCGTCTGATACGGCCCCGCCATTGGCTGCACTTTCTGCAAAGCTCAACATTTTTGGCCCAGAGGGCAGCCGGACAATCCCGGTGGAAAATTTTTACCTGCTGCCGGTAGAAAATCCCGAGGCGGAAACCGTGCTGCAACCCGGGGAAGTGATAACGCATATTGTATTGCCCGCACCTGCCGAAAACCTGCGCAGTTCCTACCGCAAGGTCCGGGCCCGCAGGTCTTGGGATTTTGCCCTTGCCGGACTGGCCCTGGCTTTGGAAATTGAAGATGATACGGTCACCAGCAGCCGGGTGTACCTGTCCGGTGCTGCGCCGGTTCCCTGGCGGAGCCGGCCTGTGGAAGAGGCTGTCACAGGCCGGCCACTGGATGCCGCAACCATTCAAAAAGCGGCCCGGGCAGTGGTGAAAGACGCCAATCCGCTTCCGGATAATACCTATAAAATGGATCTTTTCACGGGGGTGGTGGAAGAAGAGCTGCATGCCATCCTTTGATGGGAAAAGTGCATGGCAAAAATGAACAAAAAACACAAAGGAGATGTATGATGAAACACCGAAAAATGATGTTCATGACAGCGATTCTGGTCGCTGCCATGCTCCCGACAGCAAACGTTATTCAGGCAAAGTATGAGAGTCATGAGAAAATGGGCATTCCCGAGGATGTCGATCCGGTCCAATCCACCTATATGCCTGTGGTGATGGATAAAAATTTCCAAACCACCATGGAAGAAGACAAGAAAATGAAACCCAAAATCATGGATCGGCAGAAAACCCTGCTCGAACGCCGTTATGATCTGAGCGACAACCCTTCTGATGTAATGATGTCGGCAGAAAGAAAGCCTGTTCAGAAAGGCGTGCGCGTAAAACTTCCCGATGGCATGACCTGGAAAAAGCTTTCGGAAATGTCGCCTGAACAGATACGTGCACAAGGCCTCTTTCCGGAAGGATTTCTGCCGCTTCCCCATGTCAAACACGAAACCGGCGGGCAGGTGATTCCGCCGGAACAGATCAAGGAGATCAACAATCTGGAACAACGCAACCTCGAACGATTCGATGTTACCTTCGACCTGCCCGATCATCTGCTGCCTGAGTTTCCGCCGCCCATATTTCTTACCACCAGACCGGACCTGGGCGATGTCTCCCAGGGCAAGCTGCTGTCCATCAGAAACTATTACGAGATAATGCACGGGATACTTACACCGGTGCAGATGGAAGGGCTCAGACTTCTGCTCACCCCATTTCCACAGCAGCAGTTCAACCAGACCGAGGACCGCAAGGTTGAAAAGGCAAGTCTGGGAATTACCTGCTTTGACTGCCATGCCAACGGCCACACCAATGCGGCCTTTCACCTCAACCCGGATACCAGACCCAATGCAGCCCGGTTTCGGCTGGACACCATCAGTCTCAGGGGGGTGTGCAATCAGCAGATCCACGGATCGAAGCGATCGCTGCGTTCGATTGAAGACTTTACCGAATTTGAACAGCGGTCTGCATATTTTGACGGAGATCATGTGACCGCCGCCAAAAAGGGAGTCCATCTGCCGGATCGTGCCAGTCAGGTGGCCATGATGGCACAGATGCAGAACATACTGGACTTTCCGCCGGCACCGAAACTCACAATTTTCGGTCGTCTCGACCCGGAAAAAGCAACCGAGATGGAACGTAAGGGAGAAGAAATATTTTTCGGAAAAGGCCGGTGCGCCGAATGCCATCCAGCGCCGTTCTATCTTGATGACAAGATGCACAACCTGCAGGTGGAACGGTTTTATAAACCCCATATGAGCAACAAAAAATGGATCACCGGGGTTGGGCCCATTAAAACCTTTACCCTCAGGGGCATAAAAGATTCACCGCCTTATATGCACGACGGCCGACTCCTCACCCTTGAAGACACGGTCGAGTTCTTCAATATCGTCACCGAACTCAAGCTCACCAACGAAGAAAAAGAAGCGCTTACCGCCTTTATGCGCTGCCTGTAACCCGAAACCATAACACAGGCGGATATCCTTTTCTCAGGATATCCGCCTGAAAACCGCACGTCAGCTTCCTGCTGTTATTTTTCCAAAGCTTCAAGGGCCTTCAGGGTATGCTCCGGTTCAACCCTGTCCGTATGATCCGCACTGACAACAGCATATTGAATGATTCCTTTCTGGTCTATGATATAACGGGCGACCAGGGGCAGTCTCCAGACATCGCCGCTGTTGTATTCCTCCAGATTGATACCCAGCTGCAGATAAGCCTGCTTGAGTTCCTCGGTAAACGTATAGATGAGGCCGTATTTTTCACCCACACTGTTTCCGGGGTCGCTTAAAATCTCCATGGTAAGCCCTTTTTCTTCCTTAAAGGTGCGGGAATGCGCCTTTGTCTGGGGAGAAATCATCAAAAGGGTGGCCCCCAGAGATGTGAATTTTGACTGGGCCTCCTGCAGAGCTTCCAGCTCCAGGTTGCAGAACGGTCACCACCGTCCTCGATAAAATCCCAGAACCACGGGGCCCGATGACAGGGTATTGTGGAGATTAACATAATTTCCGTGGGTATCTTCCAGTGTGAAATCCGGTGCCTTATCGCCTTTGGTCAGAACCTTGTCCATCATTTTTGAATCTTGCAGTTCCTTTATGGCCCGGGTCATAACCTTCTGGACCTCGTCCGGAGCGGAAGACTGGAATTGCGCTTTTTTTTCTTTGATTTTCTGTGTTAAATTCATGAATTAAGTCCTTTCAGACAGATTTTTTCGGGTTTTGGTTTTAGCAATACCGGATATCCATTAATTCGGATTCAGGCGGGACTCAGAAAATTACCGCCCCATTCTTAACATGATAAGTGGAAATTGGAGAAACGGCCATCAGTAAATCACTGTATTTTGGCGTGCCAAATCATGCAGATAATTGCCGCAGACCCTTTGGGACCCTTGCATCACCGGTTCGGAATCGTTGCCGACAGCCTGGTTCCCTTTCCAGGCCTGGACTGCATATGAAACGTCCCTTCACAGAGCGTTATGCGGTCTCTCATGCCGCGTATCCCAAAGCATTGGTCATCCGAGCCCGTTTCATGCACATGGATATCGAATCCGCATCCGTTGTCTTCCACTTTGAGCCAAATCAGATTATTCAGTGCGGTCAGCTTGATTTTGACGGCATCGGCCCCGCTGTGTTTGCCGATATTGTTCAACGCTTCCTGAACAACGCGATAGACGACGGTTTTGACTTTTTCAGAGATGGGTTCTTCGGAAACCTCGAGTTCAAAATCCACCTCGGTCCCGGGAAAAAATTTGTTGAAGCGTTTTATTAATTTTGAAACGGCGACGGTCAGTTCGAAATCCTCTAACACTCTTGAGTTCAATTGATGACAAATGGAACGGGTTTCTGTGATGGTGTCTTTTAAATAGTTGATAATTTGCGCAATTGACTTGCCGTTTTCACAAGACGACACGGTGCCGCTGTCCATTTTGAATTCCATAAAAAATTTAATTGCAGCCAAGCTGCCGCCGATGCTGTCATGTATCTCTCTCGCCACGGCCTTGCGGTCATTTTCCATTGCACTAATGGCATCTTGAGCCGTTTTCTGGACAAAGAATCTCAGGTGTTCATTTTCCTTGCGGTATTTTTCCAATTCAAGCCGCAGACCACTTCGTTCAACCCCGCGTCTTGACAGTCGAACGTTGAGAACATCTTCTGTTACAATGTGGTCGGTTGTATAGACTGGAACCTCAGGCTTTCCATTCCCGTTGATTGGAACGTCATTATCGAACAAATTTTGATTCATTCTTGTATCCAACATGGAATAACCTCTTTTCATCAATCGGTTTTGTTTTTTGTTTGATGGCCGCCTTGCCGGTATCCCTTAACATGGGGCGTTGAAGCATCCTTTCTGTGTCGACCTCTTATTTTCCTTTTTCCCAACGGGATAAAAACCTTGAACGGATTTTTACGTCGGCATCTCGGTTGAAGGAATATCAGATTAAAACTTTCTAGCTTTCATTTCATCTTTAACTCTAAATGGAATCGTTTCTTGCGTCAATAAAACAGAAAGTCATAAAAAAACGGATTTATCGCCTATTTAAAATAGGTACTATTTCAGAATCAAAAGAAAAAAAGGATCACAGCAATCCTAAAAAATGGTTTGGTGTCTACAAAATCAGGGGTGCCGGGTGTTGTGGGCCAACTGAGAATGTATTCAACCCCTGACCCATCCTTTTACTGTCTTACACAGGCTAAGGGTTATGTCTCTTGTACGACATGGCACGTGCATGATGAAACATTTCCGGTTCTCTGACAGGGTTTTTTTCAGGCAGAAAATCCCCTTCCCGGGCGGTATCACGGTGAGGGCGTTTTTCACATAGAGGTCCGGGAAGTCATCTTTTATATTATCTTCGATGTAGACCCTTTTCCA
The DNA here is from genome assembly GCA_011389835.1 of Desulfotignum sp. Taxonomy (GTDB): domain Bacteria; phylum Desulfobacterota; class Desulfobacteria; order Desulfobacterales; family Desulfobacteraceae; genus Desulfotignum. Next base: position 5,937 of record JAABTO010000188.1, read on the forward strand.
GAATGCATCTACTGGCACCGGTCAGCACGATACAGACGCTTTTTTCCTTCTGGTCTTCGGCCAGGGACCGGAAAAAGGTGTAGATGGTAAAGTGCGGTCCGGTTTTTTTCTGTGCCTCTTGCAGGTAAAGGGTTCTGTTTTGAATGACCACGTCTTTTCCCGGGGGGGAGATATAGACCTGGTTTATCTTAACAGGAATCCCATCCCGGATGCCGTTTACCAGAAGGGGCGTTTCCTTGGATAAAAGAGAATTCATCAGGCTTTCGTGGTGGTGGGGCAGATGCCGGACAATCACAAAGGCCATATTGCAGTCGGCCGGAAGTAAGGCAAAAAAGGTCTCTATAGCTTGCAGCCCGCCTGCCGAGGCACCGATACCCACGATGGGAAAATCTGTTTTTTCCCGGTCGGCTTTTTGTCAACCAAAAACAGCTGTGTCCTTATGAAATCATCATTTTCCAGTTGGTAATTCAAAAAAACACTATACATAATCGGCCGGCGGAAAATACATTTTTTCCTGTATTGTGCTAATCAGTGCCTGGTATTATTAGATCGGAAGAGCACACG
>JAABTO010000189.1 GCA_011389835.1 Desulfotignum sp.
ACAAGATCATTGATCACCTGGGCCCGACAGGCATCTTCGCCGGCCAGGTACCGTTTCTGATCAAAAATCCGCGCCGGCACCTTCACCCCGAACCCCATGGTTTTCAGGCAATCGATTCCCTGCTGCAGCCGGGTTTTGTCAAACCGCGCACTTGGTGCCGCAACACCCACCTGATCCCCTTTTTCAAGAAACGGAGCATGATTGATTTTCATGCCGGTATTTTGACAAAATCCATAAAAATTGCAATACTGTTGTATTAATTAATCTTTTAATTTCCAAAGGACCGCATGCGTTCCCACACCCCCAAAATCCTGGCCCCGGCCGGTGACAAGACCACTTTTCTGGCAGCTGTCGCCGCAGGGGCTGATGCCATTTACTGCGGACTCAAACTGTTTTCCGCCCGCATGGAAGCCGCCAATTTCAGCATCGAGGAGCTGTCCCGGCTGTCCCGGCTGGCCAGATCCCGGCAGATTCAGGTGCATATCGCATTCAACACCCTGATCAAGGAATCTGAAACCGAAAAAGCGTTTCGCCTGCTCTCCAAGCTGAACCAGTATGTGGTGTTTGACGCATTGATCGTCCAGGATCCGGCCGTCATTTCCCTGGCCAGGCAGGCAGGGATCACCCAGGATCTTCACCTGTCTACCCTGGGCAATCTTTCTTCTCCCGCAGGCCTGAAATCCGCCCGCACCGCCGGTTTTTCCCATGTGGTCCTGCCCAGGGAATTCTCTTTGGACGACATTCGTGCCATGGCCGATCAAACCCCGGAAGACATGGCTCTGGAAGTGTTTGTTCACGGGGCGTTGTGCTACGGCATCTCCGGGCGTTGTTACTGGAGTTCCTGGTTCGGCGGCAAAAGTGCGCTGCGGGGCCGGTGTGTCCAGCCCTGCCGGCGCATGTACCAGCTCAAGGCAGAAAAACACCGGTATTTCTCCTGCATGGATTTTTCCGCGGACGTACTGGCCAAAGTACTCAAAGAGATTCCGCAGGTTGCCTTCTGGAAAATCGAAGGCCGGAAAAAAAGTCCCCATTACGTGTTTTACACGGTCAAGGCGTTTCAACTGCTCCGGGACTACCCTTCTGAAAAAAAACAGGCCCTGGTCTATCTGGATCACGCCATGGGACGGCCGTTCACCCACTACAACCTGCTGTCCCATCGCACCCAGAATCCCCTGGATCATCAGGATGACACCGAATCCGGCCTGTTTCTGGGCCGCATCAAAAACCCGGATGCCCCTTTTTTCATCACCAGAGAAGCGCTGTTCACAGAGGATCTGCTGCGCATCGGCAACGAAGAAGATACCTTTCACACCATCCTGAAAGTCACCCGGAGTGCCCCTAAAAAAGGAAAATTCATTCTACCCCGGCATATGAACCATCAGGTGAAAAAAGGAACGCCGATTCACCTGATCGACCGCCGGACAGACGAACTCACGCATCAGCTTGAAGAGCTGGACACAGAACTTGCAGGCATGGAACGGATTCCGGTGCGCCCTGTGACCAGAGCCCCGGTCATTCCAGACAGAAGTCAGCCCCAGACTCACCGGTCATCCCGGATACGAGACCGCAGCATTGATCTCCGGGTATCCCGGAGATTGCAGGGTATCCGGCACAAATCAGAGGCATCCGGCATCTGGATCTCCGGCAGCCGGTACAGCACCCGTCCGGACAAAACCACCTGGCTGTGGCTGGATCCGTCCATTTTTCCCGGGGAAGAACTGATGTGCCGTCAGTATATCACCTCTGCCCTGAAAAAAGGGGCCCGCCATTTTGTCCTCAATGCGGTATGGCAGATCAGCCTGTTTGACAATCCGTCCCGGTTGAATCTGTGGGCCGGGCCCTTCTGCAACGTCACCAACTCCCCGGCCGTTCAGGAACTCAAGCATCTCGGATTCAGCGGCGTGATCGTTTCACCGGAGCTGGACAAAAAAAATGTATTGTCCCTGCCAAAATCATCCACCCTTCCGCTGGGGATCGTCATCCAGGGAAACTGGCCCCTGGTGGTTTCCCGCACCCTTTCACCGAAACTGTCTCCCGGGGATTTTTTCTTAAGTCCGAAAAAAGAAGGGGCATGGGTCACCCGGTCCAATGACCTGAACTATGTGTTTCCCAACTGGGCCCTGGACCTGACCGCCCACCGCAACTCTCTGGCGCAGGCCGGCTACACCTGCTTTGTCACGCTGGAGGAACCGGTTCCCAAAGGGGCGTTTCTCAAGAACCGGCCGGGGTTATGGAACTGGGATCTGACGCTCTTATAATTGTTCCGGATCCCCGGCCATACATCCTCTATGCGGCCGGGGCCGGAGCACCTTTCAGGGTCAGGCACTGCAAAAGGATCAGGGCTTGATCCGAATGGACGGATACAGGCCTTTGCGCTCTCCGGTGCGGTACGGCTGGATGATGTTAAAAGAAATATGCTGGTCATCCTGAGCATGCCCTCTTTTTTCGCCATCTTTGTATAACGCACCGTTGAGCAGCAGGATATGGTGCAGCCGTTCTTTAAACGCCTCGATAAACACCGACCCTTTTCCGGAAAATGTCATTTTCCCGATGGTCAGGCTGTCTCTCACCTCTGCCAGATCATCCAGGGCAATGGTATGTTCTTTGACATCTTCCTGGGTCCGGATCAGTCCCCACACCAGATGATCATCCGGTATGCTGACAGAAGTTTTTGGATCCATGATGGTATGCGGCATCACAATACAGCCTTCCCCCAGATGGATGCGGGCGGTTTCCTTGCCGTTCAGAAACGCGTTGAACCCCACAAAACACCCCTGCCCCACATCCGCATGTATGATCTTGCCGCCATGGGCCGTGATACACATGCCGGCCAGTTTGGAATTGACAATATAGGTGTTTTCCTGGGCATTGGACCCGTCCCCCATCACCGCATTTTCCAGGAACGCCCGCTGGGAAACCAGGACATTGTTGCCGATGCGGGTTTTCCCCAGGATCACGGCATACCGGTTCACGGCAGAAGTGTCCGGTGCCTGGTAAGGCTCCAGGTTCATGACATCAAAGAGTTTTTCATAGGATTCCTCCCTTTCCTTGACAAAATCATACATGATACCCCGGGGCTGATGCTGGTCATTGATTCCCACAAAATAATCCAGTGCCTGTTTATCAAATTTGAATTTGAACTCGAAATTCTGACTCCGGATCCAGACGGTACCGGGATCGATCTTGCGGTGGAACAGCTCTCCCATCTGGACATAGGAAAATTCCCCCACAATGCACGAATGCAGGTTCATCAGATCCACCGTGGCAAAGGGGCCTAAAAAACACCCCTCCAGGGTGGACCCGTGGATATTGACATAATGAGTGGAAATGGTGTTCCGGATGCCGAACTCTTCCGGGCTTTCCGGATTGTGGGAGTTGCTGTGCACCAGGGTTTTGTACAACAGGCTGTCCCGGATGGTGATCACCTCATCTTCCACCAGAGGAATAGCCTTGGCGCACCGGATGTTGTCTCCTTCGCGCTTGAGTTCGTCTCCCCGGATATCGCTTTTATAGATGGCGGATCGACCAACGTAACATTTGCCAAGAAAATAACTGCCGGCAATATTGGAGTTTCTGAAATGAAAATAGATGGGATGCTGGGAGGTAATGCCGTAAAATGCGTAAAATTTGAGCATTTTTTCATGATCCAGCGCATGGATCACAAAGGGTTCGGTATCAAATCCAAACTCATCCAGGTTCACGTTCACACGGCTGATGATTCGGTCTGCCAATTGCTGTAACTGATCCATTGTCGTGCCTTTCATTGTTAAAGAATCTTGAAATTTCATGCCTGTTTATGCTGCATGGTGTATCCATTCTGATTCATATACCATAGAAAAATATTTGGATACAAGACATATCGAATCTCACTTTCCTGATCCACCCATCTCAGCCGGGAGATCATTGCCCAGCCGGCGGTAAAGGGTCCGTCGACCGATCCCCAAAATAGCGGCGGCCCGCCGTTTGTTTCCCCCCACCCGGGTCAGGACATGACGGATATATTGCTGTTCGATTTCCGCTAACGGCGGCAGTGCGTTGCCATCCTCCGGAAATACAAACGCCGGTTGCAATACGGGCAGTGAATTGTTTTTCGACATCTGATTTCTGATACGCGCCGGCAGATGCGCCACCCGGATACGGTCTCCGGTGGTAAACGTCACCGCCCGTTCCACAGCATTGCGCAGTTCCCTGACATTGCCGGGAAACGGATATTGTGATACCAAATCCAGGGCCCGGGCTGAAAATCCTTTCACTGCCTTGCCCTGCCCCAGGGAAAACTGTCGCAAAAACCGGTCGGCCAGCAGTTCGATATCTTCCGCGCGGTCCCTGAGCGGCGGCACTCGAAGGGCAAATGTTTCCAGGCGGAAAAAAAGATCTTCCCTGAACGCACCGTTCTGAACCTCTTGATCGATATCTCTGTGGGTGGCGGCCAGGATTCGGACATCCACCTGATCTTCCGTATTTTCACCCACCCGCCGGAGCTTGCCGTCCTGAAGGACCCGCAACAGTTTGGCCTGGAGAAACAGCGGCATTTCAGAAATTTCGTCCAGCAGCAGGGACCCGCCTGCGGCCTCCAGAAAAATCCCCTGACGGCCTTTGCCCGCACCGGTGAATGCGCCTTGAGCATGACCGAACAATTCGGTTTCCATCAGATTTTCAGGGATACCGGCACAGTTGACCGGCACAAAAGGACCTTCGGCGCGGTCGCTTTCCTTGTGAACCGCCCTGGCCACCAGTTCTTTTCCAGTTCCGCTTTCCCCCAGTATCAGCACCGGTCCCCGGGCTTTGGCCACTTGGCGGATCTGTTCGTATAAAAACCTCATGGGCCTGCTCTGACCGTAAATGCCATGAAATCCTTCCGCCGAAAGAAATCCGCGCATTTGGCTGACGGTCTCTGACAGATGTTTTCGCTCAAGAACGCGGGTGACCGCCAGAATAAAATGTTCCAGATCCAGGGGTTTGGCCAGAAAATCATCCGCACCGGCTTTCAAGGCTTCCACAGCCCGGGAAATCGTTCCGAATGCAGTGATCATGAGAAATCCCGGGGGGAAATCCAGCGCCAGATCCCGCACTTTTTTCAAAAAAGACAGCCCGTCCATCCCGGGCAGCTTCAAATCACACACGATCACTTCCGGCAAATTCGTTTCCATTGCCTTTACCGCGTTTTCCGCACTCGGCAGCCAGCAGGCATCCAGTCCGACATCCTGAATCTCCTCACACAACAGGCTGCCCAGGGCCTGGTCATCTTCTATGATCCATACGGTTTCTTTCGAACCAGTATCTGTCCGTGTCATACCGTGTCCTTTGGTTTATCTTCTGATTCCGGGTTATTGCAGGGTATGTACAAAACAAAGCCGGCCCCGCCCATTTGGCTGTCGGTCAATTCCACCTTTCCGCCGTGTTCCCGGGCCGCCGCATGCACCACGGACAATCCCAGGCCGGTCCCCTCTCCTACCGGTTTGGTGGTAAAAAACGGATCGAAAATTTCGGTCCGGTTTTCCGACATCACTCCCGGGCCATCATCTTCCACATAAAACATGACAAGATCTTTCCGGCATGTGCAGGTCATTTGCACATGCGCACCTTGAGCACTTTGTACGGCATTTTTCAATAAATTGACCAGGGCCTGCTGTACGCGGATGGCATCCAGCAATACGACCTTCCGGGTATCCGGGATTCTACACCGGATATGCGCATCGTTTTTTTGTGCTTCTTCCTGAACGGTTGACACGGCTGATTTCATCAGCCGGGACACATCCATTGGAGCACGCCGCAATGGATTTCTGCGGCTGAAATCCAGGAGCTGTTTGATGATATACTCCATACGGCTGACTTCAGTACGAATGACTTCAAACACCCGGGTCAGGTTTTCGGGCAGATTTTTATCCCGAAGCGCACGCTGCGCCCGGCCCCCGATGGTGCACAAGGGGGTGCCCAGTTCATGGGCCGTGCCTGCGGCAAACCGGCCCAGGGCCGCCAGTTTTTCATTCCGGCGCATCTGTTGTTCCAGCTCATCCTGTTTTCTGCGGTGAGCCAGAATAGTTTTTTGCGCTTCATCCATGCGGTTGAGCATATGATTGAAGGTTTTTCCCAGTGCCCGGATCTCTCTGGGACCGCTGTATTCAAAACGATGCCGGTGATCTCCCCGGGCAATGCGTGCCATACTGGCAGTCAGACGGTTCAGGTGAACCCCGACCGCCTGGTGGTGGCCATACAGCACCACACCGGAAAGCAGTACCATCAGCAATGTCAACAACAGAACGCCATGAATCCGCAACGTGTGAAGGTTTTCAATGAACTCGCTTTCTTTCCTTGTCAACTGCAGCAGCCCGTTGATTTGTCCACCCGTATCCGTGAGCGGCAGAAAATAGGAATACACTGGACGGCCTGCAATCTGCTCATATTCTCCTCGTTTTTTCCCTTTTGCCGCCAATTGTGTAAACTTTTCACGCTCATCTTCCGGCTCAGCCAGTCCC
>JAABTO010000034.1 GCA_011389835.1 Desulfotignum sp.
TCACCGTTCCGGAGCACCAGGGCTTCGCTCACCATGGCCCGGGACAGGGCATCAATGGCCTTTAACGCCTTGGATTCCTGGATAAAACCGATCACCGAATTAATGAGGATCACGCCGAAAATCACCCCGGATTCCACCCATTCCTGAAGAAACAAGGTGATGAGGGTGGCAGCCAGCAGGATGTATACCAGGGGCTGGTGGAACTGCAGCAGAAACCGGACCAGCGGCCCCCGGGTCTTCTGGGTGGTCAGGGTGTTGGCACCGTATTGCTCCCGGCGTGTGGACACCTCATTATCGGTCAGTCCTTCGGACAGATCCGTATTAAGGGATTCCGCCGCTTCTTCGGCGGCCAGGTGATGCCAGGAATATTCTTTTTCATGGGGTGTCATGGAATGTCCTCCAGGTTGTTTATGAAGGACATTTAACGAAAAAAAGCGGGCCGTGTCAACACGTCATCGCACCCGGGATCCATTCCCATCACACACCTTCCAGCCCCGGCGTTTCTGGTCAGAGAATCAACCCGTGGGGGTCACACTTTTCCCGCAGCAGGGTCAGTTCGGTCTGTGTGGGGACCGCAATTTCCACGGCCCGGTCGGTTTGGATCTCAAACTCCATATTGTCCAGGATCTGTTCCGGGGTGATACCGGGAAACCAGCCCAGCAGAATCATCTGTTTGGTGTCCGGATCAAATCCCATCACCCCCATGTCCGTGATCACCTTGTCAGGCCCTCCTGGCGGCAGGCCCGCTTTTTTTCGGCCGTCCGGTCCGTCCAGGTACCCGGGGCTGGTGAGATAATCCAGTTTTTTCTTGAATTTTCGCTTTTCCATCTTCATGAAGATGATGCTGCGGGACACAAACGAGGCCACATCACAGGCCCCGCCGCTGCCGGAAAACCGCACATCCGGGGCGTTGTAATCCCCGATCACCGTGGAGTTGAGATTGCCGTAGATATCGATCTGGGCCGCGCCCAGGATCCCCACCACCCGCTGGCCCACAAACGGGTTCTGCATGGTGCAGAACGCATCCATGAGCCCGCCGTTGGCCGAGGTGTGGTACATGATGCGCGGGTCGGCCACGGCCAGGGGAATGTGGGCCAGCTTGGAATCGATGGCCCCGGTTTCAAAAAAAATCACGCTGTCCGGTGCGTTGATGTTCTTGGCGGCCATGGCGGCCAGCATGGAAATGCCCGTACCGCAGAACACGATATCTCCGTTGTTGATCTCCCGGGCCGCGCAGATGGTCATCAGCTCTTTCAATGTATACTCCATGATCACAGGCTCCTTATTTCCGGTCCAGGTCTTTGGCATATCCGCAGCTGCGGTCCGCACGAATCGATTCCAGGCGGTGGCGTCCCACGTGATCCAGCAGGTCGGCATGGGTCTGATGCGGGTACACCATGTCATTCAAAAACTGTTCAAATTCCTTGTCGTCATGGGCGGCCCGGACATAGGCGTTCATGTACACCGGGTCATAGTCATAATACCGGAAGCATGCCGTGGGGTAGGCCCCGAACGGCACCTTGACCACGGCCGTGGCATGGATGAACGGGATCTGGTTTCTGTCCGGGTCGGTCTTGAGGTACTCTTCGTCCACCAGGTCTTCGCAGGTGACAATCAACACCCGGGAGGCCTTGGCCTGCTCTACATCCGCAAAAGTCAGCCCTTCCATGCGGCAATTGCCCCGGACATCGGCGGTCTGAACATGGATGATGGTGACATCCGGATTGATGGCCGGCACCAGCACCACTTTTTCCGTATCGCACCACCCGTCAAACGGGTTGTCCATCACCACCAGTTTTTCATCGGGAATCCGGGGATTTTCTTTTCTGAAGTTTTCTGAAAACCCCCATTTGTTGATAATATCCGTCCCCAGGGACGACCGGGTGGGCAGAAACGGCACCCCCATGGCCCCGGCCATAAACCGCAGGGTCATCTGGAAATTGGAATAATCCTCCACCATGAGCGTCTGCGCTTCAACCGCTTTTCTGAACCGGATACAGGTGGGCATGAACTTGCCGGTCCCGCCATAGGCGATCTCCAGGTGAGACACGCATCCCCCGCCGATCAGTTCGTCCACCCCCTGTCCGTTGGAATGGGCATACACATGCAGATTTTTTTTCCGCTGACGGATGATCTCATGCACCGCCGCCATGGGGTTGCGGTTCAGGGTGAACCCCCCAATGGACAGGTGGCACCCGTTTGTAACATATTTTTCCACGGCTTCCTTGAGCCGCATCACCTTGTTTTCATCTGTTTTCATAAATCCGTTCCTGATTTCAATTCCATTAAAGATACCTTTATCTCATTCAAAAATCCATCACTATCCCATCAAAGACGGCAGCCACAGGGAAATCTGCGGGAACAGCATGACAACAATCAGGCCGATGGCCTGGAGAAAAATAAAGGGTCCCACCGACCGGTAGATGTCTCCCATGGTGATCCCTTCGGGCACCACACCTTTCATGTAGAACAGCACAAACCCGAAGGGCGGGGTCAGGTATGCCATCTGCATGTTCAGGATGAACAGTATCCCGTACCACAGGGGATCAAATCCCAGACTGGTGATAATGGGCACATAGATGGGGGTGGTGATCATGATGATAGGCAGATCGTCCATGATCATGCCCAGAAAAAACAGGCTGGCCATCATGGCGATGAGTACGATCCAGGGGTTGAGTCCCACGGATTTGATGATCTGAGTGAGAAACGACGGCAGCGCCAGTGAATTGATCACCGTGGAAAACGCCAGACACCCGATAATGATCCACAGCACCATGCTTCCCAGCCGGGCGGTTCGGTACAGGGACGTGGAAAACACGTCCCAGTTCAGCTTGCCGTGCAGGGCCACCACCCCGATAGCAGCCAGGGCTCCGACGGCCGAGGCTTCCGTGGGTGTGGCCAGTCCCATGAAAATGGTCCCCATGATGGAAAAAATCAGCAGAAACGGCAGAAACAACCCCTTCAGAGCCAGAAACTTTTCCCCCCAGGTGGCCCTTTCCTCTTTGGGAATGGCCGGGCAGATGCCGGGCTGGGCAAAGCTCCGGATAATGATGTAGATGATATACAGGGTGGCCAGCAGCAGCCCGGGCAGGATCCCGCCTAAAAACATCTTTCCGATGGAAACGCCGGTGACCGAAGAATATACGATCATGGTCACGCTGGGAGGAATGAGAAACCCTAAAGCACCGCCCCCGGAAATACATCCGATGGCGATCTCCTTTTTGTAATTTCTGCTGAGCATGGCCGGCAGAGCGATCAGCCCCATGGTCACGGTGGCCGCCCCCACGATCCCCACAATGGCGGCGATGATCACGCACACCAGGACCGTTCCCACGGCCAGCCCGCCGGGCATGGGGCCCAGCCACTTATAGATTAGCTCGAACATGTCATCGGCGATCCCGGACTTGTCCAGCAGGCTGCCGATCATGATAAACAATGGTATGGCGATCAGCACCTCTCCGGACATCTGGGCAAACACCGCATGGGGCAGAATCTGGAGCTTGGCCGGCCCTAAAACGGTGATAATGAAAGTCAGACCCACGGTTCCCAGGGCAAAGGCCACGGGCGTGCCCAAAACGAACAGCACCACCAGGGCCAGAAACATCAACAGAACAATAAGTACCGGGCTCATTTGACGGAATCCTCCCTGAATTTCACCACTGCATCACAGATACCGGCCAGGGCCTGGAGAATGAACAGCGCTGCGGCAACAGGGACAAACAGTTTCACCGGTCCCAGGGGCGGGCCCCAGACCGTATAGGAATGCTGATTGATCTTGAAGGCATGCAGCATGTCTTTTCCTCCCACCCAGAACAGCACCACAAAAAAGGTCAGACACACCAGGTAGGAGATGATATCGGCCGTGAGCCGGAAACGGCGCGGAAATTTGCTGTAGACGATATCCACGCTTACATGCTCCTTGCGCTGCAGCAGCCAGGGACCGGTCAACGCCAGGTAGAAAGCGAACGAGAAACCGGAAAGCTCATGAACCCAGATGGTGGGGGAGTTGAAAAAGTAGCGCATCACCACCTCATAACATAAAAAAAGCATGATCAGCATCAGCACAAAGGAAGAGATCTTCCCCAGCCTCCGGTTCATGCTTCCGATAACTGTAATGAATTGTTTGAGTTTCTGCATATTCCCCCGCGATGTTTAAGCATGTTGTTTCAACTATATCGTGCCTCCGGCAGAATGGCGCTTTCCAGGATCCGTTCCTGCCTGAAAAACGCCATTGTCACGTCCACCGGTATCTTTATTGATCAGTATCCCAGTTTTTTCAAGTGATTCCGGATCATTTCAATATACTGGGCGGAGAATTCATCTTTTTCCCCGACTTCATCCCAGATGGCATCGGCGGATTTCTTGATTTCATCCACAGTGGCCTGGGGCAGTTCCACTTTGGTGACCCCGGCGGTCAGCATATCGGTTTCCGCGTTTTTCTCCATCTGCATGAAGGTTCGGGTGAACTCCAGAGATGCCTTTTGAATGGCGGTTTCAAACATGAGCTTGAGATGGTCGGGCATACTGTCGAATTTGGCCTTGTTCACCAGCACCTCCAGGGTCTGGACGCCGGAAAAATCCGGAACGACCATGTATTTTCCCACTTCGTGCAGGTTCTGGAGGTAATTTTCCGCATGGGACCCACTGACCGTGGCATCGATGGCGCCCCGGGACATGGCCACATAGATCTCGGCAAACGGGATAAAGGTGGTGGACACGCCCATGCGGTGCAGCATGGTGGCCATGGTGCCGGCGGCCCGGACTTTCAGATTTCTGACATCCTCCAGGGTTTCCACTTTTTTTCTGGAAAACATGGCGTATCCGGGCCAGACCATGGCGCCGGCATAGTAGACCCCGTGCTTGGCATACTGGGTCCTCAGAAAATCAAGCCCCCCTTCATCATAATAAAAGTTCAGGGTTTCCCACATGTCCCTGGGATCTCCGGGCAATGCAAAACTGGTGGCCGCCACCGGTACAATCCCGCCGTGGTAGGCCCCATAAGTGATCGCCATGTCAATGGCCCCGGACCCGGTGGCTTCAAAAGTCTGGGGGGATTTCACCAGACCGCCGGGACCGACCTGGTCAATGAGAATCTGTCCCTGGCTCATTACTTTCAGGTCCTCGGCCAGTTGGGCAATTACCTGCCAACCGGGATGTTCCATCGCGTTGACATTCTGACAGGTGAACCGGAATGTCTTGGCCTGGACCAGAGAAACGGTTCCGAACAAAAACAGAACACACACGGCGGATGCCAGCAGGGCTTTTCGTTTGATACTGCGATGAGTTGCCATAAATTACCTCCTGAATTTAACAATCATTAAGGTTGCGTGATCAAAAAACGGCTTACTGCCCTGCGTATTTTAGCAATTAGCGTGCCATTCAGCATCTTTGGCGGATTTCCTGCCATATATATATCCGGCAGCACCCCGGCAGCACCAGCGAAAATACACTGAAATATGCACTGCTGCATATTTACCCAAAAATCTGATATCAGCTGTCAGAATTTTTTTCATTAAATCAGCAAATTAAAATAAAAATGAACGGTATATGCAAAAACACAATATTATGCATATACGCATAATACAGGTGCCGCAACAAATTTTTGATACCGAAAAAACAGGTTGTTTCCCGCTGAAACGCAAAAATTACCTCGTTGCCCGGCAGTTTTCTCTGGCACAGGTTTTGCTAAATCATGTTGTCAAACGATCTGAATTTTTCAGCCCCTTTGGGACCCTGTATTAACACTTATACTTTGGAGATTGTGAAAATGACTTCCACCAAAACCCAGTATTTCAACGAACTTCGGCAGGCGCACGTGGCCCAGGGACCGGCCAATCTCACCCCCGCCGTCATCCAGAAGGCGGAAGGTGCCGTCATGACCGATGTGGACGGCAAAGAATTCATCGACTTTGCCGGCGGCATCGGCGTGAACAATGTGGGCCATGCCCATCCCAAGGTGGTCAAAGCGATCAAGGACCAGGCGGACCGGTTCATCCACACCTGTTTTCACGTGGGCATGTATGATTCCTACATCGAGCTGGCCAAAAAACTCAATGACCTGGTGCCGGGCGATTTTCCCAAAAAAACCATGTTTGCCAACTCCGGGGCGGAAGCCGTGGAAAACGCCGTAAAGGTCGCCCGGTACGCCACCAAACGGCCGGCCGTCATTGCGTTTGAAAACGGATTTCACGGCCGGACCCTCATGACCATGTCCTTGACCAGCAAAATCAAGCCGTATAAATATGGTTTCGGCCCGTTTGCCCCGGAAGTGTACCGGCTGCCCTATGCCTACTGCTACCGGTGCCCGGTGGGATGCACCTACCCTTCGTGCAACATAGCTTGTGCCGACATGATCGAATCGTTTTTCATCACCCATGTGGACCCGGACTCCTGTGCCGCCATCATTGCCGAGCCCATCCAAGGGGAAGGCGGGTTTGTCACCCCGCCGCCGGAATATTTCCCGAAACTGGCGGCCATCGCCAGAAAATACGGGATTTTGCTGATCATGGACGAAGTGCAGTCCGGTGCCGGCCGCACCGGCAAATTTCTGGCCACTGAACACTGGGGCATCGAGCCGGACATTGTCACGATGGCCAAGAGCCTGGCCGGCGGCATGCCGCTGAGTGCGGTCACCGGCCGCAAAGAGCTGATGGATGCCCCGCATGCCGGCGGCCTGGGCGGCACCTACAGCGGCAACCCCCTGTCCTGCAAAGCAGCCCTGGCCGTCCTGGAGATCCTGTTTGAAGACAACCTGCTCGAACGGTCCCGACAGCTGGGCGAGATCCTGCAAAAACGGTTTGCCGAACTGGCACAGCGCCACGAAATCATCGGCGAGGTCCGGGGCAAAGGCCCGATGCTGGCCCTGGAACTGGTCAAAGACCGCCAGACAAAGGAACCGGCCACGGAAGCCGCCAAAAAACTGACACAGCTATGCTACGACAACGGCCTGGTGATCCTGTCCTGCGGCAATTTCGGCAATGTGATCCGGACCCTGATGCCGTTTGTCATCACCGACGAGCAGCTGGACAAGGGCCTGTCCATACTCGAAGACGGGTTCAAGGCATTGGAGAAATAATTATGAAAGGATTTTTCAACCGGGTTCTCATCATTGACGTCACCCGGAAAACCACCCGGGAAGACCCGGTGACCGACGACATATTGAAGCAGTACCTGGGCGGCAAAGGACTGGCCACCCACCTGCTGCTGGAACACAATCCCACCGGGGTGGATCCCCTGTCCCCGGAAAGCCATCTGATCGTGGGGCTGGGTCCCCTGACCGACAGCCCGATCTACGGCAGCTGCCGGTACGGTATCTTCGGCAAATCCCCGCTCACCGGATTTTATGCGGAAAGCTATTCCGGTGGCCGGGCCGCCCCCGCCATCAGCGGGGCCGGATATGATGCAGTGGTGATCCGCGGGGCAGCCGACGCGCCGGTATGGCTGGAAATCAGTGACACCGGTGTGGTGTTCCATGATGCCAAAGATTTGTGGGGCAAAGACACCTATGACACCGAAGACGCGGTCAAGGCGCTGTGCGGCAGAAAAGATGCCGCCGCCCTGGTCATCGGGCCGGCCGGTGAAAACCTGGTAAAATATGCCGTTATCGAAAACGATTACTGGCGGTCCGCCGGCCGGACCGGCATGGGCGCGGTCATGGGGTCCAAGAACATCAAGGCCCTGGTGTTCCATGGAGAAAAGCGCCGGTCATTCCATGATCCGGATGCCATGAAGCAGTACGCCAAAACCATGGCCAAAGACCTGAACCAGCACCCGGCCACCCGCACCTACCGAACCCAGGGCACCCCGGTGATGGTGGACGGGTTGAACAGGGCGGGCGCGTTTCCGGCCCGGTACTGGTCTCAGGGCACCTGCGACCATTATGAACAGATCAATGCCGCAGCCATGGCTGAAAAACTCGGGGCAAAGCCCCGGTCCTGCAAGACCTGCTTCATGGGATGCGGAAAACTGGTGGAAGTCAAACAAGGCCGCCATGCCGGACTGAAACTGGAAGGCCCGGAATATGAAACCATCTATGCCTTCGGCGGGCTGTGCATGATCGACAGCATCGAGGAGATCACCTGGCTCAACGATATCTGCGACCGCCTGGGCCTGGACACCATCACGGCCGGCAACCTGGCGGCCCTGGCCATTGAAGCGTCTTCCCGGGGAAAAATCAGTGAGACCCTGGCATACGGAGATGCAGATGCCGTGGCCGACCTGCTGGAAAAGATCGCCCGCAGGGAAGGCATTGGCGGACTTCTGGCCGACGGCATCAAAACCGCGGCCCCGGAAATGGGCATGGCGGATCTGGCCGTCCACGTCAAAGGCATGGAACCGGCCGGGTACGACCCCCGGATCCTGAAAGGCATGGGCCTGGCCTATGCGGTCTCCCCCAGAGGGGCGTGCCACCTGCGCAGCACCTTTTACAAGCCGGAGCTGGCAGGGATGATCGATCCGGAACAGATCGAAGGCAAGGCGCAAATGTTCATCGATTTCGAAGACCGGTGCACCCTGTTCGACACCCTGATCCTCTGCCGGTTCTACCGGGATTTCTACCCCTGGGAGGAACTGGCCGCCCTGATAAACATGGCCACCGGTATGGACCTGTCCAAAGAGGAACTGGCCAAAACAGCATCGCAGGTCACCAATCTGACCCGCCGGTTCAATCTGCAGGAAGGTCTGACCCGGGCGGATGATTTTCTTCCCAAACGCCTGCTCACGGAAAAACTGCCGGACGGCAACGGCATCACCGAACCGGAACTCACCCGGCTCATCGACGATTATTACCGGTTAAGGGGCTGGGACCGCAACGGCCGTATTTTTTGAGTTTTCTGGCAATGGTGGACTGATCGATACCCAGAAGCCTGGCAGCCCCGGCTTGCGTGCCCCCGTGTTTCAATGCCTGGGTCAGCACTTTTTTCTCCAGGTCCGCCACCATCTGTGACAGGGATTGGCCCGGATGCCAGACCGCATCCCCGGGTTCTTCCGGCGGCATGGATTTCCGGATACTGCCGGGCAGATCCTCATACCTCACCCGGCTGTCTGCAGCCATGACCACCAGGCGTTCACAGATGTTGATCAACTCCCTGACATTGCCTGGAAACCGGTACGCGGACAACGTATCCAGGGCGTTCCTGGACAGGGTCAGCCTGGGTTTGTCATATTTGTCTGCAAACCGGTCCAGATAATGGGTAATCAACGGCACCAGGCATTCGGAACGGTCCCTTAAAGGGGGAATGGTCAAAGGCACCACATGGAGACGGTAATACAGGTCGCTGCGGAACAGCTTGCCGGCGATCATTTCCTTTAAATCCCGGTTGGTGGCGGCGATGATCCGCACATCCACCTGCCGGCTGCGGTGACTGCCCACCCGGGAGATCATCCCGTCCTCCAGAAATTTCAGCAGCTTCACCTGGGACCCCAGGGGCAGTTCAGCGATCTCGTCCAGAAAAATGATGCCCTTGTCCGCAGTTTCAAACTTGCCGGGCTTGCCTTTGTGACCGGCCCCGGTGAACGCCCCTTTTTCATATCCGAACAACTCGCTTTCCACCAGGGTGTCCGGGATGGCCCCGCAGTTGATGCGGATCATGGGATGTCCGGCCCGGGCCGAGTATTTGTGAATCAGATCCGCGATCACCCCCTTGCCGGTACCGGATTCGCCCAGGATCAATACAGTGGAATCCACCTGTGCCAGCTTGATGGCCTTTTGAACGATTTTTTTAAAATTGGCGCTCTGTGCGATGAGCTGCCGCGACTCGGCCTCCTGGATCTGCCGTTCCAGGATATCCTGTTTGTATTGTTCGGTGAGCGCTGCATTCTCTTTTAATTGTTCCTGCAACTGGGTAATCTCGGTGATATCCCGCTCATTGACCACCACCCGGAAAAGATCCCCGTTCTTGTCAAACACCGGGGTCCCGGTCAGAAACAGGTGCCGGCCGATGCGGGTTTTCTGGACCAGGGAGACCTTTTTCCTGGTCTTGAGCACCTCCAGGGTCACGGACCGGTCCACCAGTTTTTTTTCCACCAGCTCCGACATATGTTTGCCCACCACTTTTGCCGCCGTGATCCCGATCATCTTTTCCGACGCCGGATTGATTCTCACCACCACCCCGTTGCCGTCACAGATCCACAACCCGTCATTGGAGCTGTCAATGATGGTGTCCAGCTCGATGGACAGCTGCCGGAACCCCTTCATCCGGTTGGTCATGTTGGTGAGCGCCGTCATGTCCTCGAACACCGCCAGCACCCCGATGGCGGCCTCATCATGGCGGATGGGCCCCAGCAGCACGGAATACCGGCTGTCCTTTTTTTCCACCACCAGGCCGGATTCAACGGTTTTGGCGGACAGCACCTGCCGGGCCGAAGCCGTCAGAGAGGGAACCGTGGCAGACAGAAACGCCCCCGGATAAAGATCCAGGCCGTCCCTGGCCAGGCGGTTGGAGATCACCGTCTGAAGCGAATTGTCAAACACCGCCACCCCGTTGGGCGTGGCATTGAGCAAGGCACTGCCGAACTCTTTCCAGTTCAGGTCAATGGGTTCCTGCATACAACGCCCCCTTTTTTTGATATCCGGAATCTCAAGACGGCAAATCATTGCACCAAATGCGGCAAAAAGTCAAACCCCGGTTTTCTCTTGACATCCTGCATCAGGCAGCCGGAAATGATAAAACATCTTGACAAAATGTCATTTTTAAACGACAATTTAGAGCATGATATATGAAATCGAGACAACCAACGTCTTTGACAAATGGTTCTCACAAATCAGGGATACCAGACATCGGGCCCGAATTCTCGCCCGAATCAAACGTATCCAGATCGGTAACTTCGGAGATCATAAAATGGTAGACACAAATATATTTGAACTCCGATTTTTCTTTGGCCCGGGTTTTCGCATATATTATACCATCAAGGGTGACAGGATTATTTTTCTCTTAACCGGCGGAGATAAATCAAGCCAGAAAAACGATATTGAAAAAGCTCGCACCATTATGGAGAATCTGATATGAAAATAACGACCAAAAAATGGGATGCCAGCCAATATCTGGACAGCCCTGAAATGATACAGGAATACCTTACAGCAGCCTTGAAGGAAGGCGGCCCCGAACTCTTGACAGCCGCCATCGGAGATGTGGCCAAGGCCAAAGGAATGACCGAGATAGCCAAAGCAACCCATTTAAACCGGCAACACCTCTACCGGGCTTTATCTGCGAAAGGATCCCCCAAATTCGAAACCATCGTCAAGGTGTTGCAGGCACTCGACTGCCAGATCACGATCAAGAAAACGGGATGATCGTAAGGTTTTTCATCTCACAAGAACACAGTTTTACAGGAAATACCCCCATGTTTGATTATCTTTTGACCGATGAACAGAAACAACTCAAACAGGAAGCCAGAGAATTTGTCAAAACCATTCCCCGGCAGATGATCCTGGATATGGATGCAGACAAAATCCGGTTTCCCAAAGAATTTTTACAGGAAGCGGGCCGCCGGAACCTGATGGGGTGCCGGTACCCGGAAAAATGGGGCGGCCGGGGCATGGACTGGGTGTCCACCTGCATGGTGATGGAAGAGATCGGGGTGCTGGGATATATTTTTGCCTGCACCTTCGGGGTGGGGGCGGAGCTGGTGTGTGATGCCATCATCCGCCACGGCACGGATACCCAGAAGAAAAAATATGTCAAACCCCTGCTCAGAGGCGAGATCTTTGCTGCGGAATGCCTGACCGAACCCCGGGGCGGATCTGATTTTTTCGGCACCACCACCACGGCTGTGGACAAGGGCGATCATTTTATTCTCAACGGCCAGAAGCGTTTCATCGTGGGCGGCGAAGGGGCCGACTATTTTCTGGTGTATGCAAAAACCGACCCGGATGCCGAGCCCCGCAACAGCATCTCCTGCTTTATCGTAGACCGCACCGAGGGCGTGGACACCCAGTACCTGTATGGGTTGATGGGATGCCGGGGCGGCGGGGCCGCCCGCATGGTGTTCAAAGATGTGAAAGTGCCCAAAGAAAACCTGGTGGGCGGCCTGAACCAGGGGGTGAAGGTTTTCAACACCATGATGATCCCCGAGCGCCTGGGCACGGCGGCCATGACCATTGGCGCGGCCGTGCCGGCCGTGGACATCGCCACCGGGTACACATCGAAACGCAAGGCATTCGGGCAGCCCGTGGCCCGGTTCCAGGGGGTGTCGTTTCAGGTGGCGGAAGCCGTGACCCTGCTGGATGCCGCCAGGTCCCTGATCTACACCACGGCCCGGGCCGTGGATGCTCACATTCATGACAAGGAAATCCGCCGCCTGGTATCGGAATCCAAAAAATTTGTCACGGAATCCTGCCAGAAAGCCGTGCACAACGCCATGCAGGTCATGGGCGGCATCGGGTACACCAATATCTATCCGGTGGAACGGATCTTCCGGGACCTGCGCCTGGCCTCCATCTGGACCGGCACCAACGAGGTCATGGCCATGATCATCGCCAATGAATGGTACAAGGCGTACTGGAAAGACAAACCCGCCGGAAAGATCCGGGACATGGAAGCCGATGCCGCCGAAGCCTTGGCAGTTGATGAAAAGATATTTGAATGACCATTCATCCGGCCCGCATACGCCATCTGAACCGCACCCGGATTCAACAACCGGCCCCAAACCGGGACTATGTGCTTTACTGGATGCAGCAGTCCCAGAGAGCGGCCTTCAACCATGCCCTGGAATTTGCCGTGGACCAGGCCAATCAGCTGGGCCTGCCCCTGGTGACCGGATTCGGCCTCACCGATGCCTATCCGGACGCCAACCTGCGGCATTACACATTCATGCTGGAAGGGTTGGCCGAAACAAAGGCTGCACTCGCGGACCGGGGCATCCAGCTGGTGGTGCGCACAGGCCATCCGCCTGACGTGGCCCTGGACCTGGGCAGACAGGCCGCCCTGATCGTATGTGATGCCGGATACCTGCGTCATCAGCGGCAATGGCGGAACCGGGTGGCCCAGAAAGCCTCCTGTCCCGTCTTTCTGGTGGAAACCGATGTGGTGGTCCCCGTGGCTGCGGCCACCACCAAAACGGAATATGCTGCCCGGACCATCCGGCCCAAAATTCACCGGGTTCTGGCGGATTTTCTCATGCCCCTGCCCCCCGAAAACCTCAAACACCCGTCCCTGAACCTGCCCTTTGACAGCCTGGATGTGACCCATCCGGAATCCCTGGTCAACACCCTGTCTCTGGATACTTCCGTACCGCCGGTCACCCGGTTTTTTCCCGGCGGCGCCTCTCATGCCCAAAAACGGTTCCAGGCCTTTCTGGAAACCGGTCTGGCACATTATGACCAGCACAGCAACCAGCCCCAGACCGATGATATTTCCCACATGAGCCCGTATCTGCATTTCGGCCAGATTTCCCCGCTGTACCTCGCCCTGGCGGTCATGAACGTGGACAAGTCTCTGGCCGATGCCGGGGACGCGTTTATCGAACAGGTGATCATCCGGCGGGAACTGGCAGTCAATTTTGTGTATTACACCCCGAATTACGATGCTTTTGACGTGATTCCGGGGTGGGCCCAAAACACCCTGGCCGACCATGAACCCGATCCCAGGGAACATCTGTATGCCGAACAGGAACTCAAGGATGCCGCCACCCACGACCCTTACTGGAACGCGGCCATGAAAGAGATGACCTGCACCGGGTTCATGCACAACTACATGCGCATGTACTGGGGCAAAAAAATCCTGGAATGGTCCCCTTCCCCGAAACAGGCGTTCAAAACCACCCTGGCCCTGAACAACCGCTATTTTCTGGACGGCCGGGACCCCAACTCTTACACCGGCGTGGCCTGGCTGTACGGGATCCACGACCGGGGCTGGGCCGAGCGGCCCATCTTCGGCAAGGTCCGGTACATGGCCGCTTCCGGCCTGGAACGCAAATGTGACATCCATGGCTATTTGGAGAAGATAGAACAGCGCTGCGCATCTCTCTAATCCAAAACATTATATAAAATACAGAATTGTAAACCAAAGCGGTTTTTTCTTGTCAGGGCCGCGTAATTCCACTATTTTACTCTGAACAGCCCGGGCCTGAGCGGTCTCGGGCCAATCCAAAACAAACAATGAGGTGAGACCGTGGAAGTCAAAATGGCTGATCTGCCCGGCGTGGGCAAAAAAATTTCTTTTCAGACCGCAGAAGACAATAAAATTGTGGTCATCGTCCATCATTCCGGCAAACGGGACCTGTATTTTTTCCAGGACACCGATGAAGATGAGGCCGATTATTTTCTGACGTTGACATCCGAAGAAACCCGGGAACTCGGGGCCCAGCTCCTGGGAGCCACGTATCAGCCCGTGGATGATGAAAAAATGGAGATATTTCAGAAACAGCTGGTCATGGAATGGATCAAGCTGACCCCGGAATCCCCGTTCGTGGACAAGCCGGTTGCGGAATCCCGGATCCGGTCCCACACCGGGGCTTCCATCATTGCGGTGATGCACGGGGACGACATGACCGTGAGTCCGGATATCGATTTTGTGCTCACGGCCGGGGACACGGTGATGGCAGCCGGCAAAAGAGACCAGATCCGCCGGTTTGAAGAACTGGCCACCGGAAAAACAGACCAGGGAGATGCATGATGGGGGAGACCCATTTTCCGGTTCTATTCATTGCCGGGAGCATTTTCATCCTGCTGTTTGCCGTGGGCTTTGTCGGCATGAAAATCCGGATTCCCGGGGTGGTGCTGTATATCCTTCTGGGCATCGGCCTGGGCGGACCTCTTTCCGGCAATCATCTGTTGTACCTGGCCGGGGAAATGGGCATTGTTCTGCTGTTTTTCATGCTGGGCATGGAATTTCCAGTCCGCCGCCTGGCCGGTATCGCTAAAAAAGTGGCCCCTGCCGGCACCCTGGATCTGGCGCTCAATCTTTTTGTCACCATGGGAATCTGCATGGTTTTCGGCCTGGACTGGATCACATCCTTTCTCATGGGCAGTGTGGTGTATGCCACTTCCTCCTCCATCACCGCCAAAATCTTGGAAACCGCCAAACGCATGGCCAATCCGGAAGCGGAATTCTTGCTGGCCCTGCTGATATTTGAAGATATTGCCGCACCCGTGGCCGTGGCGGTTCTGGTGGGGTTGACCGCCGGATCGGCCCTGACCGCCATGACCTTCGGAGTGATCCTCGGGAAAATCGCTTGTCTCATCATCGGTGCCGTGATCATCGGCCATCTCATCTTCAGCCGTTTGGGCCGGTTCGTGGACCGGTACATGACCCATGACACGTTTGTTCTTCTCGTGGTGGGTATCGCGCTGGCCTATGGCGGCCTGGCATTGATGCTGAATTTGTCCGAGGTGCTCGGGGCGTTTCTGGCCGGCATCATCCTGGCGGAAGTACGGCGGACCGAAAAAATGGAACATGCCATTTTGCCGATCCGGGATCTGTTTCTGCCCCTGTTCTTTTTTTATTTCGGCACCACCATTACGTTCGGCGACGGGGTTCCCATGGTCCCGCTGCTGCTGGTGCTTCTGTCATGGTCCATAGCCGGCAAAATCATCACCGGGTATTTTGGTGCCAGACTGTACGGGCTGTCGAAAAAAGTATCCCTCCGGGCCGGGCTGTCCTTTACCCAGCGGGGGGAATTTTCAGTGATCATCGCTGCCATGGCCGCCGACACCATCCGGGTCCTGAGCGGCGTCTTTATCGTGTCATCCGCCATGATCGGGATTCTGCTCTTTGAACTGGCCCCGAAAATCACCAATGCCCTGTTTCCCAAAAAAGGCCGCCCGGCCAAATACAAGGTACCGGGAACGGGCAGCAGCTGAACCATAAAAAAAGGCGCACCTGGTATCTTTTGTAACCAGTTGCGCCTTTTTTTATCAAAAATTTTTCAGAAAACTTATTTTCTTTCCACGATCAGGGCCATGCCCTGCCCGCCGCCGATACACAGGGTGGCCAGGCCGTATCTGACATCCCGCTCCGCCATTCCATACAACAGCTTGGTCAAAATGGCCCCGCCGCTGGCAGACACCGGATGCCCCAGGGCAATGGCACCACCGTTGACGTTCACGATGTCCATATTCATGTCCAGTTCCCGGATGCAGGCCAGGGCCTGGGATGCAAACGCTTCGTTCAGCTCGATCAGACCGATATCATTCATGGTCAGGCCGGCTTTTTCCAATGCCATGCGGGTGGCCGGGATGGGGCCGATCCCCATGAGGGCCGGATCCACACCGGCGGAAGCATAGGACACAATGGAGGCCATGGGCTTGATGCCCAGTTGATCCGCCTTGTCTTTTGCCATGACCACCAGGGCGGATGCCCCGTCGTTCATTCCGCTGGAACTGCCGGCCGTGACAGTGCCGCCTTTTCTGAAGGCGGGTTTAAGCTTCTGAAGCGATTCCAGGGTGGTGCCGAACCGGGGATGTTCGTCCGTGTCAAATATTTTGGGATCGCCTTTGCGCTGGGGAATTTCCACGGGCACAATCTGATCCTTGAACTTGCCTTCCTTGATGGCTTTTTCCGCCAGCTGCTGGCTTCTGAGCCCGAATTCATCCTGGTCTTCCCTGGACACATTGTATTTTTCCGCCACGTTTTCCGCGGTCTCCCCCATGGTGTTGCCGCTCAAGGGATCAAACAGAATCAGCTGATCCTGGAGCTGGCCATGGCCCAGGCGGTATCCCCACCTTGCTTTCTTGAGCATGAACGTGGCATTGCTCATGCTTTCCATGCCCCCGGCCACAATAATGTCCGCATCACCGGATTTGATCACCTGGGCCGCCAGGGTCGTGGCCTTGATACTGCCGGCACACGCCTTGGAAATGGTGAACTGGGGTTTTTCCTGGGGAATGCCGGCTTTCACCGCCACCACCCTTGCCGAGTTGATGGGCAGGTCTCCGGTACGGTAACCCGATGCATAGATCACCTCATCGATCTGATCCCCGCTCAGCCCGGCCCGTTTGATGACTTCCCTGATGGGAATGGGGCCGAAATCAATATCGCTTAACGGGGCCAGAGACCCGCCGAATTTGCCGATTGCCGTTCTGCACGCACTTGCGATCACTACTTCTCTCATTGAACCCTCCTGGGAAATTGGTTACATTGTTACACCCTTTTATAGCTTTATTATAGCTTTATTATAAATACACCTCCCTGTCAATATAAAACTGGGGGAGAAGGGCAGGCTTTCACTGTTGACAGGCGGTTGTCCAGATTAACTCTGAGGCCCGTTACAAGGAATGGATAAATTCTGCAAAATGCAGGATGCGCCAACTGTTGTCACGATGAAACAGAAGATGTTCGAAATCCTTTTGTTTCCGGCGCAAATCAACCGATTTCAGCGAGTCTTCCACAGCCTCCTTTAATTCGGCAAGGTTGTGGATATCACAGCAGGTGGCAAGAAACGGATAATCCGGTTCTGTCCGTGACAACAGGAACATGACATCGTAATAATCCCGTCCTTTGCCTCTGGCAAGCATGGCGGCAATCTTCATGGCACACAGCACAGCTTCGGACGGAACCGGAAATGAGAAGAAAAAACCACACCCCTTGATAAATTCCATGACGGGTTCATAGGGTGTCTGCTGATCCTGGGATTCGATTTTCAGCAGGAAACGTGCCTCCCGGTGTCCGGAAATGCCCAGGCTGAACAGAAGCTCCGGGAAATAAAGACTGCGTCGAAATGCCATTAGCCCGCTCTTTTCCCGTTCCCGGGCCTTCACGTTAAATCCGCTGCGTTGCAGAAAGGTGATCACGTCATCAGACATCCGGATGAACTCTTGTTCGGTAAAATGTTTGCAGTCAAAATCCAGGTCTTCGGAAAAACGGTCGATTCCCTTGGCCAGCCGCAGGTTGGTGCCGCCGATAAACGTCATTTTGCGGATGTGCTCTGTGGTGGAGAGATAATCCAGTGTCAACAACTGGATATATTCTTTGAGAATGTACTTTTGAAAGACGGCATTTTCAGCCATTGAGGCTGGATAGTATTTTTTGATCTTGTCGATTGAGATCATAATTCATACACCTTTTCAAGTAACTGCATGCGCTTTTCAAGACGCGCACAAAGGAACCGTTTTCCCATTGACCGCCATGTTCGGCGGTCCAGGTTTTCACGCAGGATGTCCGGATCGAGCCGGAGTTCGAGAAGCTCCGACTCTGTATTATAAAAAGGATAAAGATACAGCAGATCAAGCAGCGCCTTTTCTCCGGTCGCATACGGAACTGCCCGGTCGCCTGCAATGGGTCGGCGGAAATAGCCGAACATCAAATCGCTCTTGACGCTTTTGTAGGAGTACTCACCAAAGTCGTTTGCAAACGATGCGGTTTTCAGTGATGTGACGCTGGTTATCTGGACCACGGATTCGGGAATCAACCCATAAAATGCAAGTGCCGAGTGCAGGCTGATGTATGAGGGATTGTAGATTTTGACGGCGATATATTCGGCAAAATCCGGCTTGTCTTTATATTCGGGAAAGGCGTACCACCCCCGCCGCAGATGAATGAGATACCCCTTTTTGGTCCAGCGGACCAGATTATTGCGATCAAATCCCGGCCGCCAAGCATATACTTGATGAATGCTGAAGCAGACAAGGTCAAACATCTTGTTTTTGAATTCAATCCAGTTCATGCTTTGTTTCCATTATGAAGCAAATATGCTGCATTTCAGAAATACAACAAACAATCAAAAATGTCAAACACCCTGACCCTGACATGACCCTTTTAATTGACATTTTGCTGCCAGATGAGTATATCGAAAGCAACAACAATAAGGAAAACCCCAATGCTGGTTGATGAAAAACAACATCAGATACTCAAGGATCTGACCCCTTCCCTGCCGGACGTGATTCTCAACGACCGCCAGATCTGCGACTTCGAGCTGCTGGTCACCGGCGTGTTCGCCCCCCTGGACGGGTTCATGACCCGGGTGGACTACGAATCGGTCCTGGACCGCATGCGCCTGTCTTCGGGCGCCCTGTGGCCGGTGCCTATCTGCCTGGACATCCACGACACCCTGGCCGGCACCCTGGAGGCGGGCCAGTCCGTGGTGCTCCGGGACCCGGAAGGGTTCCTTCTGGGCGTCATGACCCTGGCCGACATCTGGCCCGTGGACCGGGAAGCCGAAGCCATGGCCGTGTTCGGCACCCTGGACCGCACCCACCCCGGCGTGGACTACCTGTTCAGCCGCACCGGCAGCGTCTACATCGGCGGCCCCATCCAGGCCCTGAACCTGCCCATCCACCCGGATTTTCCCCAGATCCGCCTCACCCCGGCCGAGGTCAAGGAGCGGTTTGCCAAACTGGGGTGGCACCGCATCGTGGGATTCCAGACCCGGCAGCCCATTCACCGGCCCCAGTTCGAGATGACCATCCAGGCCATGCAGAAGGCCCGCGCCAACCTGCTGCTCCTGCCCGCCGCCGGCATCCCCGGCCCGGACGATTTCGACCACTACACCCGCATGCGCTGCTACCAGAAAGTGGGGGCCCATTACCCGCCCAACGCCCACCTGCTCAACCTGCTGCCCCTGGCCATGCGCATGGCCGGCCCCAGGGATGCGCTGCTGCACATGATCATCGGTAAAAACTTCGGGTGCACCCATTTTGTGATCGGACACAACCATGCCAGTCCCGGAGAAGACAGCAACGGAGACCCGTTCTACCCGGCAGACCAGGCAGAGGCCCTGGCGTCCGAGGCGGCCGCCGAACTGGGCATCGAGCCGGTGTTCTTTGAAGAGATGGTCTATCTGCCCTTTGACGACGAGTTCTGCCTGGCCTCCGAGGTGAACGCTACCCGTGAAACCATCTCTTTTACCGGCAAGGACATCCGGGACCGGATCCGCAGCGGCAAAAAGGTTCCGGACTGGGCCTCTTTTCCCGAAGTGATCGAAGAGCTGGACCGCTCCTACCCCAGCCCGGCCCGCCAGGGATTTACCCTCTTTCTCACGGGCCTGTCCGGTGCCGGCAAATCCACCATTGCAAAGGTTCTGTACGCCCGGTTCCTGGAAATGGGCACCCGGCCGGTGACGCTGCTGGACGGGGACATTGTGCGCCGCAACCTCTCCTCGGAGCTGACCTTTTCCAAGGAACACAGAGACATCAATGTGCGGCGTATCGGATTTGTGGCATCCGAGATCACCAAAAACCGCGGCATTGCCATCTGCGCTCCCATCGCGCCCTACCAGCGCACCAGAGATGAGATCCGCCGGGCCATCGAGCAGTACGGCGGGTTTTTCGAGATCCACGTGTCCACCCCCATCACCGAGTGCGAGAAACGGGACCGCAAAGGCATGTACGCCAAAGCCCGGGCCGGCCTGGTCAAAGGCTTCACCGGCGTGGACGATCCCTATGAAACCCCGCAGCACCCGGAACTGCGCATCGACACCACCGCCATCACCCCGGAAGAGGCGGCCCGGGAAGTGCTCCTGCTCCTGAGCCGCCGAAAATTTGTCTGATCGGGGGCTGCATTATGGCAATAGCGCAGGCCTGAGCCCAGGCTTGGTTATGAGCGGGAATCCAGGGTTTCCAGGACCTGGCGGCACATGTCTGCGGCTCGGTTCTTTAATGCATCCGCCTTTTCCAGAGTCGCTTTTTTATAGGTGTCGTCGGTGATGTCTGCCATGTTGATGACGACATTTTTGTACGCCCCCCAGATGCCCGTTTCCAGGGCTTTTGCGCCGACTTCCACATCGGATTTCGAGGCGATATTGCCGTATGCCGCCACTTCAATCAGTGCATCCCAGGCGGTATCCGCGGTGGTCATCACGGACAGCGGGGTGTCAATGGCTTTTTTCAGTCCCTTTTGCAGCTGTTCGGCACGATAGGCCCGGTCCGCTTCGGTGTCTTTGGGCAGGCCCAGGGCTGTTATGTAATCATTGAACGCGTTGGTGTCCGCGTCGATCATGGGGATCAGGGCATGGGCCGCCCAGTGCAGCGGGGGGATCAGTTTCCGCATTTTTGCATCCACGCTTTCAAATTTTCTTACCCCCAGGGTCAGCTTGGCCACCATGGACCCCAGGCCTGCGCCCATGGCCGCAATGGCTGCGGACACCGATCCCCCGCCCGGCGCGGAGCTGCGGGATGTCACCTCTTCAATGAACTGCCGGGTGGTCAGGCCGGCCAGGGGCTCGTCCGGTTCTTGGGCAATGATATATTCGATGATCTTTTCTTTGGGGTTGAACGGGGCCACGGAATTGAGCCCGAGCCGCTCCACAGCCAGGCGCACCTTCTGGTCCTCGTCCAGGACAAACAGGTTTTCCTTTTCAATGTAAAATGCGGCCGCCGCCAGAATGGCTTCCAAAGGCACCACCCCCACGATCTCCGATCCGGTCACGGCCACATTGAGACGGGCCGCCTCTTTTTTCACCTCTTCAAACAGCATGTGCGGCGGGGTGACCCGGTAATTGTTCAGGTTCACCGTGACCTGGGCCAGGTTGTAGTCGTCCACATACCAGCCCATGCCCTTGACCTCTTTGAGCCGGCCGGGCTCGTCCGGTCCCCGGCCCGCTTCCCGCAGGTTCAACGCGATGCGGTGGGCCTGGTTGGGCGTGGACAGCAGGTTGACATTGTAGGCGATCAGAAAGAACCGGGCCCCGGTGACCGTGGCCCCCCACTCGGGAATGAATTCGGCCGGCCCGAAATCCGGTTTCCACTCCGGTGTCACGATCCGGTCCTTGACCGCCTCATACTGACCTTCCCGGATCTGGGGCAGTTTTCTGCGGTAATCCTGAGTGGCCGAGGCTTCATACAGGTATACGGGAATGCCCAGCTCGTCCGCAGCCCTTTGCCCGAATTCCTTTGACAGTGCCACGCACTCGTCCATGGTCACGTTGGCCACGGGAATAAACGGACACACATCCAGGGCCCCCATACGGTGATGGTCCCCTTTATGGGTGCGCATGTCGATTTTCTCCCGGGCCACCCGGGCGCCTGCCAGGGCCCCTTCCACCACGGCTTCCGGATCTCCCACAAACGTGTACACGGTCCGGTGGGTGGACCGCCCCGGATCCACATCCAGCAGGGTGCACCCGGGTGTATTTTCAATGGCCCCGGCAATGGCGTCAATGGTCTCTTTATTGCGGCCTTCGGAAAAATTGGGTACGCATTCGACAATCTTTTTCATGATATAGGCTTCCTTTGGGAAAGTTTTAAGTGTTAAGTGAGTGTCTCACTGCTTAGTGGGTTATTGGTTTTTAATGGCGAAAAGAGTACCATAATTTAGAGAGGTTGTATATACAGGTATACATATTTTATCGTCACTTCCAGTTTGACCCGGCAGGCAGAATAAGATAATATAATTATTGATTATTTTATATCTCCTGTCAAAAATGGGGGCTGATCGAAATTTTGCAAGGGGGATTCTGAATGGAAAAAAATACGCTGATAAAAAAAATAAAGCACGCCGTCCATGACGTGGAACCCGGGGCTGAAATCATTCTTTATGGCTCACAATCCCGTGGGGATGCGTCCGCAGAATCAGACTGGGACCTTCTTATTCTTGTCAACGGACCTGTTGATGATATTCGAACAGACAGAATCAGACATCGTCTTTATGAAATTGAATGGGAAACCGGTGAAGTCATTTCTTCGATTGTGAGGAATCACAAAGAATGGAACAGCGATCTTTATCAAACCATCCCCTTTCACCAGAGAATTGTTGAAGAAGGTATCAGCCTGTGACAAAAGAGCCCGTCAGCCTTGTGTTACACCGAATGGCCCGATCCATGGAATCCATGGAAGATGCCCGTATCCTTGCGGATGCCAAAAGATGGAATGCCTGCATCAATCGACTCTATTACGCGTGCTTTTATATGGTTTCTGCCCTACTGATCCATGACGGGATGTCGTCTTCAAAGCATACGGGTGTCCGCAGTCTTTTTAACAAAAATTACGTCAAGACAAAGCACATACCCAAAGAACTGGCCAGGACATATAATGATCTTTTCGAAAGACGACAGGAAGGCGACTACATCGATTTTGTCACTTTTCAAGAGTTGCAAGTCCTGCCACTGATTCCAAAGGCAGATCAATTCATCAGGCACATTTCCACCCTCATCAAACATTGAGTTTCATCTTCAACCCGGCTCCTCCAGCCATTGATCTGACCCAGGTTTAGCCCCTGGAATCAATTCATACTGAGACCCGTCAGATCTTTACCGATGGAAACCGGGAGGTATCGGTATGGGGATAGAACTTGGCGCCGGAAAACAGGTTCATGAACCCCTGGTTCACGTTGAGTTCGATGTAGGTGATGGTGTCCCGGATGGCCATGACCCGGTCGAATGCGTTTGGATCGGTCAACACGAGCTGCGCGCCTTTCAATGAGGTGTTGCCCAGCACGGTGAACCGGTCTGTGGGAATATCGGGCAGCATGCCGATGGTGATGGCGGATGCCGGGTTGATAAACGACCCGAACGTACCGGCCACATAAAACCGGTCCAGATCGGAAAACGACAGCCCGGCGGTCTGGGACACGATCACCTCCAGGATGGTGTACATGGCGGCCTTGGCACTGGTCAGAGAATTCAGGTCCACCTGGGACAGGCGGATGGGCCGGCCGGTGCCGGAACCGGACCCAGGCACCAGTTCAAAGGTGGGAATCCCGTCTTCATCTGTCAGGCGATCCCCACAGGCCTCAGGCACCAGTTTTCCTCGGATATCGATGCGGCCGGTGACAAACAGGGCCGCGGCCAGATCGATCATGCCGGATCCGCAGATGCCCACGGGGGGCTGGTCATCGATGGTGTGAACGATCAGGTCCCGGGTGGACGGATCCACGGTCACCCGGTCGATCACCCCGGGTTTTGCGGTCATGCCCATCTGGCTGACTCCGCTTTCCAGGGCCGGGCCGGCAGCCCCGGCACAGGCCATGAGCCAGTCTTTGTTTCCCAGCACGATTTCCGCGTTGGTGCCCACATCCACCATGATGCAGGGATGTTCCTTCTGATCCAGGTCCGCAGCCAGGATCCCGGCCAGCAGGTCCCCGCCGAAATAAGACCCGATATTGGGAAACAGAAACACCTGTGCCAGTGGATGAATCGTCAGTCCCAGCGTGGCTGCATCCAGGGTATCGGGAATGTTGGTGCACGGAATATAGGGTTCCTGGATGATCCCGAACGCGGGCAGGCCGGCAAACAGATGGGTCATGGCGGTGTTGCCGGCCCCGGCCACAAGAAACACCCGGTCCGGGGTCACCTGGTTGTCGCGGCACAGCTGCGCCAGATGGTCGTTCACTGCGCTCACGGCCAGGCGTTTGAGTTGTTCTCTGCCCGCCGGGGTCCCTGCATGGTGAATCCGGGTGAGCACGTCCGGGCCGATGTCTGCCTGGGGATTGTCCAGCCCGGTTTCGCCGATTGTTTCCCCGGTTTCCAGGTCCAGAAGAGAGATCACCATCCGGGTGGTACCGATGTCCACGGCCGCCCCCAGCACCGGCGCGGCATCTTCAGGATCCAGCAGGTCCACCACCACCACGGACCGGCGGTCCTTGAACAGCACCACTTTTGCCCGCCAGTGCCACTTGCGCAGCCGCATCGGCAGATCCGCGGTCAACGCCCGGGGAATATGCACAAACCCGGTGGTGAACTCCTTTTTCACCGCCTGTTCCAGGCGCTGGGCATCGGCGGTGTTGTTGCCCAGGGCCGGGGGGGTCAGCGCGATGGTGCGGACATATCCGGAACCACTCATTTGCGCAGGCTTTCCAGTTTTGCCTTGATCTTGGGAAAGTAGTTGAGTTCGGTGTGGGGCAGAAACAGGGCCCCCATGTAGTGGTCCATATAAGACGGGGTGGAGGCCAGCTCGAAATTGGTCATCATGTTCACCACCTGGGTCACCTGCTGGCGCAGCGAGTTGGTCAGGCAGTTGATGCGGCATCCCAGCAGGGACCCGTTGCCCAGGTACGTGACCTTTTCCGGATCGATCTCCGGCAGCAGCCCGATGGTGATGGCCGATGCCAGGTCCACATAGGACCCGAACCCGCCGGCCAGGATAATCCGCTCGATGTCGTTCACCTTGAGCCCGATCTCGTCCAGCAGGGTCAGGGCCGCGGAATACATGGCGCCCTTGGCCCGGATCAGGTTGTCCAGGTCCGGCTCGGTAATGGTGATGTCCCGCTCGATCTGGGTGTCTTTTTCATACACCAGCACATACTCCCAGATATCGTCGGTCTGACGGATCCTGGGGGTGTCCAGTTCCTGATCGAACTTGCCCCGGGAATCGATGAGCCCGGTCTCCAGCAGTCTGGCCGCCAGGGTGATGAGCCCGGACCCGCAGATGCCTTTGGCCTTGACATTGCCCACGGTGATGATCATGGGTTCATAGGTGTCCGGATTGATGGACACATCCTCGATAGCGCCTTTGGCGGCCCGCATGCCGAACTTGACCCCGCCGCCCTCGAACGCCGGGCCGGCGGACGCGGCCGTGCACATGATCCAGTCCTGATGGCCGATGGCGATTTCCGCATTGGTGCCGATATCCATGTACAGTGTCAGTTCCGAAGACCGGTACATGCCCGAGGCCATGATCCCGGAAATAATATCCCCGCCCACATAGGAGGACACACCCGGATAGACCAGGGCCGTGGTATGTTCTGCCAGGTCCAGGCCGAT
>JAABTO010000190.1 GCA_011389835.1 Desulfotignum sp.
CCTGCGGGTTTCTGGTCACCTCCGGATTTATCAAGTCCGCCGATGACATCATCTCCTTTTCCCTGGATGAAACCAGATGGCGGGCCGAGATTGAAGTCAGGAATCTGGTGGATCCTGATCTGCTGGGACAGCGGGTGTATACCTCGGGCTGCGGCAAAGGAGTGATGTACACCACCATGATGGAACTGTCTTCCCGTCATCCCATTCAAAGCGATGTTCAGATTCACGGGTCCGACATTATCGAGGTGATCCGCTGGCTTCAGCGCTGCTCGGACCTGCACCGGATCACCGGCGGGGTTCATTCCGCGTCCGCCAGCATTCAAGGACGGATTCCGGATTTCTTTATCGACGATATCGGCCGGCACAATGCCGTAGACAAGGTACTTGGCACCCTGCTGCTGGAAAAAATCGACTGCTCCAGGGTCATGCTGGTCTGCACCGGCCGAATCTCCTCTGAAATCGTTCACAAAGCCCGGCGATTGGAAATACCCGTTCTGGCTTCCAGAGGGGCCCCCACCCACCAGAGCATTCTGCTGGCACAAGAGATGGACATCACTCTGGTGGGATTTGTCAGACCGACCAATTTTGCTGTTTTTACCCATGCCAGAAGAATCTTAGAAAATGGAGAAACCAAATGACACGAGCCCAAGAAATTTTCAACACCGCCCTGGTCTATGAAAAAAAGATCCGGGATCTTTACCGGTCCGCCGTGGAAACCATTGACGATCCCCGGGGAAAAGAACTGTTCCAGGCACTGGCCGATGACGAACAGAACCATGTGGCGTTTCTAGAGCACGGTCTGACGCTGTTGAGGGAAGACAAAGATCACAAGATGGAAAAACCCGGCACATCAATCCCTTTTCCGGCCCGGGACTTTGAAAAAATCAAGCAGATGGCTGACCAGATCCCCAAAAACATTCTGGGGGATCTGAAACGGGTGCTGAATGCGGCCCTGTCTCTGGAAATTGAAACCAGCCGGTTTTACCGGGATGCCATTCAAAAGGTGGCGGCCGGCCCGGTCCGGGAAATTCTGGAAAAATTCTATGACATTGAGCAGCGCCATGTGGAAGTGGTTCAGATCGAACTGGATTTCGCTTCCAACAACGGGTACTGGTTCAATTTCATGGAAACCGACATGGAAGACTAAATGCCCGCGGACCTGCTGACGTTCCTGCCGCCCGGCATCTCCTGGGACATGCTGGCGGTCTATGGATTTCTGACAGGTGTCAT
The DNA here is from genome assembly GCA_011389835.1 of Desulfotignum sp. GTDB lineage: Bacteria > Desulfobacterota > Desulfobacteria > Desulfobacterales > Desulfobacteraceae > Desulfotignum. Next base: position 1,231 of record JAABTO010000190.1, read on the forward strand.
TCTCCTGTTCGCTTTCGATATGGTCCGGGTGGACATGGTGGGCCTGCTGGTCATCGTGCTGCTGCCCCTGTCCGGACTTGTCACCCCGGCAGAGGCTATCTCCGGGCTCAGCTCCAATGCCGTGGTGTCCATCATCGCTGTCATGATTATCGGTCACGGCCTGGACAAGACCGGGGTGATGAACCAGGTGGCCGCCCAGATCATCAAACTGTCCGGAAAAAGCCAGACCCGGATGATGGCCCTGGTGGCGGGCACCGTGGCCGTGATCTCCAGTTTTATGCAGAATATCGGGGCTGCGGCCCTGTTTCTGCCGGCGGTGAACCGCATGTGCCGGCAGCTGAACGTACCCATCTCCCGGGTGCTCATTCCCATGGGGTATGCCGCGGTCATCGGCGGTTGCATCACCCTGGTGGGGTCCAGTCCCCTGATCCTGCTCAACGACCTGGCCGGATCCTGGTGGCATGCCAACCCGGATCTCGTGGCCCTTCAGCCTTATTCCCCGTTTTCCCTGTTTTCCGTGGCACCCATGGGGATCGCCCTGGTGGTGGCGGCCCTGGCCTATTTCATTTTTCTGGGCAAATGGGTGCTGCCCAAATCCACGCCGGCGCCAGATGCCTGCAACCTGTTGAACCATGACCTGGAATGCACCTACGGCCGGGAAGTGAGCAAGGTGTTCGAGCTGGCTGTGCCCGGCAATTTTTTCACCCGGCGCCTGGAGGAGCTGGAACTGCGGCCGAAATACCATGCCACGGTGGTGTGCATTTCCAAGCGCGGCGGCCGGTACCGGGTCACCGAGCCCGGACGGGCTGATGTGATCGAACCCTTTGATGTGGTAGGCATTGTGGCCAACGAGGAACACGCCCGGGACCTGGCAAACAATCTTGGATGGCGCTTGAGACATGAGCTTAACGACCTGTCCGGAGTCCTGTCCATGGATAACGCGGGTATCACCGAAGCCATTGTCACCCCCCGGTCGGAACTGGTGGGAAAAACCTTTCACGAATACGGATTCCGAAAAAAACTGCGGGTCAACCCCCTGGCCCTGTACCGCCAGAACCAGCTCCTTCTGGAAAACATCTCTGAAATCAAAATTCAGCCCGGTGATGCCGTGCTGCTCCATGGAGAATGGGAAAAATTTCACCTGCTCAAGCAAAAACCCATCCTGGCGTTTACCGAACACCTGAAAGGGGAAATCCTGTATCCGGAAAACGCGCTCAGAGCCCTGGGATGCCTGGCTCTGGCCCTCATCCTGGCCCTGGGGTTCAATATCCAGCTGTCCATCTCTCTTTTGACAGGGGCTGTGGGTATGGTGCTCACCCGGGTGATGACCCTGGACCAGGCTTACCGGAGCGTAGACTGGATGACGGTGTTTCTGCTGGCCGGGCTCATCCCTTTGGGCATCGCCTTTGAAAAGACCGGGGCTGCCGGTTTTCTGGCTACCAGCCTGACCCATCTGCTGCACGATTTTCTCAATCCCGTGACCCTGTTTCTGCTGGTGGGGGCTCTGACGTCTGCGTTTACCTTGTTTGTGTCCAACATCGGGGCCACGGTGCTCATGATTCCCCTGGCCATGAACATGGCGGTGCAGTGCCAGGCCGATCCGAGAATGGCGGCCATGCTGGTGGCCATTGCCGCGTCCAACACATTCGTGCTGCCCACCCACCAGGTCAATGCCCTGATCATGCGACCCGGCGGCTACCGGGTCAAGGACTATGTCAGAGCCGGCACCGGCATGACCCTGATCTATATGGCCGTGGTCATGTTCATGTTCTGGGCGGTCTACGGCATGACCGCCTGATCCGTGCCCTTTCCAGGTGGCGCTTCGATATTGCCCTTTACTTTCAATTACGGATGACTATTGTAAATTTTAAGCCGTTATAAATAAGACCCTTAACATTTACAAAGGAGCGATCATGAAAGCGTTGAGTTTTTACTTTGAAAACACCAAAGGCACCGGCGTTCTGGCCACCGCAGACAGCAGCGGCAAAGTGGATGCCGCCATCTATTCCCGCCCCCATTTTCTGGAAGAAGACAAACTGGCCTTTATCATGCGGGACCGGCTGACCCATCACAACCTGACCACCAATCCCCATGCCACGTTCCTGTTCATTGAAAACGGTCCGGGCTACAAAGGAAAACGGCTGTTTCTCAAAAAGGTCAAAGAAGAGGAAAATCCAGAACTGGTGGGAAAAATCAAACGCAGAAGATATACGGATGAAAATCAGGATCCCAAATTCCTGGTCTACTTCACCCTGGAAAAAGAACTGCCCCTGATCGGCGGCGGCAGCAAATAGCAGTTACAATATCATTGTCCGGGAAATATCTCTGATAGAGGTCAACTCTTGAAGAATATTTCCCGGTTTACGTCATAGATCCTGTTGACAGGATTTTTTTTCTTGCATATAATGTGAATTGTGAATCACAATTCTTTTCGATGGAGGATGTATGGCGGCCCCCAAAACACAAACCCTTGAGCGACAGGAACAGATCACCCAGGCTGCCCTTGACCTGATCAATGACCAGGGGGTTTCAGGATTAAACATTGCCGGCATTGCCCGGCGGGTGGGGATTGTCCCCTCGGCCCTGTACCGGCATTTCGTCAGCAAGGATGCGGTGCTCGATGCGGTGCTGGACCTGATCCGACAACGCCTGCTGGACAATGTGGCCCATGTCCGGAAAAAAACCCCGGTTCCGCTCAATCAGCTCAAACTGCTGTTTACGCGCCATATTGTCATGCTCCGCGAAAACCGGGCCATCCCCCATGTGGTATTTTCCGATGCAGTATACAACGGACAGCCTGACCGGAAAGCCAAAGTCGCACAGATTATCACCTCTTACCTCAAAGAGGTTGAATTCATCATAGAGTCCGGCCGTCAGGACGGCACCATCCACAAAGAGGTGGTCCCTGCCACGGCCGCAGTCATGTTTTTAGGCATGATCATGCCGGCGGTGGTCCTATGGAATGTGTCACAGACAAAATTTGATATGACCGCCCACATCAACACTGCCTGGCCGGCATATGAACGAAGCATTGCCGTGCAAATCCCGAAAGAGGCATCATGAAACAGATCATTTACAGACTGGGAAAAGTGCTGCTGGTCCTGTTGCCCGTGGCCGCCGCATTAGGGATAACGATTTATCTGGTGACCCACAAACCGGGCCCGTCACAGAAACCGACCACTGAAGCGGTCCAGACCCTGCGGGTGATTCCGGCCCCGGTGGTGGATCTGGTGCCCCGGGCCGAAGGGTACGGAGTTGCCGAACCCGTGCGGGTATGGGAGGCGGTATCTGAAGTCAGAGGCCGTGTGACCGCCACCCACCCGAACCTGCAGACCGGGCAGTTGATAAAAAAAGACAGCCTGCTGGTACACATCGACCCTACGGAATACCGCCTGACAGTCGCCCGCCTGGAAGCGGCCATTGCGGAAACCCGGGCAAAAATCGCAGAACTGGATCAGAATGAAACCAATACCCGTCAGATGGTGGCCATTGAAACCCAGTCTCTGGCCCTGTCTCAAAAAATGCTGGAACGAAAGCAGCAGGTAGTATCCCGCAATGCCGTATCCAGAGATGATGTGGACCGGGAAGAAAAAAGTTTTCTGGCCCAGAAACAGGCATTGCAGCACCTCAAAAACACCCTGGCCCTGATCCCTTCCCAGCGAAAGGCCCTGCGTGCGGCCCTTGATCTGAACCAGGCCGACCTCAAACAGGCACAGATCGATCTGGAAAAAACACAGATCCATGCCCCGTTTGACTGCCGTCTGGCCGATGTCAATATCGAACCCGGCCAGTTTGTGGGGGCGGGCCAGGCCCTTTTCAGGGCCCATGGCATCGATGCCACCCAGATCAATGCCCGGTTCCGCATGGAAACCCTGCGGCATCTTCTGGGAAGCCATGCAGAAACACAGCTTTTGGGTCCGGGAATGGACACGGACATCTTCCGGCAGTTGTTTGCCGACATCACCGCAAAGGTCACCCTGCAGAACACGGACTGGTCTGTCACGTGGGAGGCGCGCGTTGACCGGCTCAAAGAATCAGTGGCCTCCGGCACCCGGGAAATCCAGGTGATGGCCGTGGTGGACCGGTCCTATGAGGATGCGATCCCGGGCAAACGTCCGCCCCTGATGCCGGGCATGTTCTGCCATGTGGCACTGACCGCACCGCCCCGGCCCGGACAGGTGGTGCTGCCCCGGACGGCAGTCCATGACAGGGCCGTGTATCTGGTGGGCCCGGACAACCGGCTGGAAAAAAAACCCGTGACCGTGGGATTTGCCCAGTCCGAGTTTGTCATCATTGCGTCCGGCCTGTCCGGCAAAGAACGGGTGGTGGTGTCGGATCCGGCATTTGCCATTGTCGGCATGAAAGTGCAGCCCGTCATGGATGATGCATTGCTGGAGCGTTTGAAACACCTGGCCCGGGCACAAGGCATCACCCCATGATCCGCTTTTTTGCCGACCACCCCACCGGGGCCAACCTGCTGATGCTGGCTTTTCTTCTGGCCGGATTTTTGAGTCTGCCCCATATCCTCAAGGAAACCCAGCCGGATTTTGCCCCCACGGAAGTGGAGATCCGCATCAAATACCCCGGAGCCACGGCCAGAGAAGTGGAAGAAGTGATCGGCCAGCGGGTGGAAAACGCCATTGACGGCATCAATTATGTCAAAGAAATCCGGGCCGATGCCAGAGAAGGCTTTGCAGCCATTGTGGTTGAAATGGCCCCTGCCGGCGATATTCAGACATTTATCCGGGAAATCGATACCCAGATCAATGCCATTGATGATTTTCCAAAAGAAGTGGAACTGCCGGTGATACAGGAGCTGGGCCGAACCGATCCCGTGCTGTCGGTGCTGGTGTCCGGCCCCATGGACCTGCCGGATCTCAAAGCCTATTGTGAAGATGTCAAAGACCGGCTCCAGGAATCCGGCGTGGCCCTGGTGACCATCCAGGGGTTTTCCGATCACCAGCTGCGGATATCATTGTCTGATGCGGCCTTGCGAAAAACCGGACTGACCGCGGCGCGAGTGGCGGAACAGATCACAGCCAAAAACAAAGATATCCCGCTGGGTTTGCTGGAAACCAGGGAAAGAGATATCCTGCTGCGGCTTGTGGATCAGCGCCGCACCGTGGCATCTTTTGAGAACCTGGTGATTTTCGCCACCCCTGAAGGCGGCGAAATCCGCCTCAAAGACATCGCCACCGTGACGGACCTATTTGAATTTCCTGAAGAAAAAATC